>JAASSH010000181.1 GCA_021767985.1 Gammaproteobacteria bacterium
CCTTCTTGCTCGGAGGCCGGTAACCCCATGGACTGGCTGCAATTTACCGTGAATGCCCTTTTCGTTCTGCTGCTGGCAAGCATCGGCGTCTGGCTCGTGATTTATCGCAGGTTGAATCCACATGACGTTTCGTCGAGCCGATATTATCGCTGGCACCAGCTGCTGGTTGCCCTGATCGCGCTACTGGCAATCCTGGTTGCCGTTGTTGTCGTATTATCGAGCGACCCGGGCGATCCCGACGACTACCTGTTCTGGCCCTGAGCGGAAGATCCAACCGACAGCATCCGGACGCCTGTCGAGCGCTTAAATGACAAGGTCGAGTCTGGCCGCCGGTTCGCCGTCGGTCGCAACGAAATTCATCGTGACCCGTTCACGCAGCTCGACGGGAATACGCTGGTACAGCCAGTCGCTGGCATTAGCGGGATGATCCGGCAGGTAAAACTGGGTGGTCAGCCGTTCACGGTTACCGAGCAGTACCTTGACATGTATGTGCGGGGTTCGACCGGGGTAGATGACCGGCTTGATCGTGCGAAACGTATAGGCACCGTCGGCGCCGGTCAGGTCGTGGCCAAAGCCCTGGAAGGCCCGGTCGCGCGGCCTCGACCCGCGATCGCCTCGATGCAGGTAGCGCCCGCCCACGTCGCACTGCCAGATTTCGACACGCGCCGAAGGCAGCGGATTGCCGTTACTGTCGAGTACCCGCCCGCTTAGCCGCACGACTTCGCCGCCGGCTCGCTCGACCTCGCCGGTGATCCTGACCAGGTCATTGTCGACATCGTCATAGCGCATTGTCGGCGTGGGATAAAAAGGGCCCTCGGAGGCCGAAGGAGTGGGAATCGCGGCCGCGGCGATGCCCGATACCGGTAACGCCATCATGCCGAGGATCAGCTTACGGCGGGTTGGATCATCCATTTAAATACCCTTGAGTCAGAGGAATCGCTAGGATAAAGCCTGGTCGACAGAGCCTCAAGCCCGGAACCGGTCTCGGCGGCCAGCTATCGCGGATGCTATCGAGACTTTTCGACGAACGGTCGGCCAATTCGATTGATCTCGAGGCGGGTATTGAATATAAATGACGCTTTGATACTGGAAACAATCGGCATTCAAGGCGATATGCCGCATCGGGCAGGGAAAATGAACGATAGCTTTAAACCAGTACGTGATTTCGTTGGCTATGCAAACCAGCCACCGGAAGTGGTCTGGCCCGACGAGGCGCGTATTGCCGTGAACTTCTGCATCAACTACGAGGAAGGCGGCGAACTGTGCGTGCTGAATGGCGACGATCGTTCCGAGGTTCGACTTTCCGACGTCGACGTCAAAGCCCGCATCGGCGGCCGCGACCTGAATATCGAATCGAGTTACGAGTACGGTTCTCGTGTCGGTTACTGGCGGCTGCTCAAGGCGTTTGAAGACCGCGGCCTGCAGGCCACCGTCAACCTGGTCGGCCTCGCCGGCTGGCAAAATCCGCATGCGCTGCAGGCGATGATAGACGCCGGGTTCGATCTGCAACCCCACGGCTGGCGCTGGTTCGATTATTACGATCTCGAAGAATCCCAGGAGCGCGAATATATTCGCAACAGTATCGAGCAGGTGCGTGAGCTAACCGGTGAGGCACCGCTCGGTTATTACGCCGGCCTGCCATCGATGAACACCCGCAAGCTGGTCTCGGAGGCCGGTACTTTTCTATATGACTCCGACGTTTACAACGACGACCTGCCCTACTGGTCGCAAGACTACCCCGAGCTGTTACTGATTCCCTACTCGCTCGATACCAACGATTCCAGGTTCGGTCGCGGTGAGAGCGACTACCAGCTGGCCGACGAATTCTTCACCTATCTCAAGGATAGTTTCGATACCCTGTATACCGAAGGTGAAAGCCAGCCGAAAATGATGACCGTCGGCCTGCACGCGCGCCTGATCGGGCGCCCCGGGCGCATCGGCAGCCTGCACCGGTTTCTCGACTACGTGCAGCAACATGATCGCGTGTGGGTATGCCGCCGCGACGACCTGGCGCGCTACTGGGCCGAGCATTACCCGAACAGCGCTACCTGATATTCGATCCCGGGCGTCATCGATCTCGATCTTGAAAGGCCGGATCGGGGTCGCCGGATCCGAGAAGCTGCAAACGGTTGCCAAGCGCACGATTTATGCGACAATGTCTCTTTTGTCTGACAATTAAATCCAATGAGTAATTCCGAGCTACTGGCCAGCTTGCAGGCTAAATTTATTGGACGTGATACCGAGTATCCGACCGTCAACGGCGGACGTGGCCCACGTATCTACCTCGATTCGGCGGCATCCACCTTGATGATGGGGCCGGCCTATGAAGTCGGTCACGAATTCCTCGAACATTACGCCAGCACCCATTCCGACCTGCACTACGCGGCACGCGGCGCATCGCAGGCATTTGAGTGGGCACACGAAAAGGTACTCGAGTTCGTCGACGCCAACCCCGAGAACTACTGCAGTTTTTTTGCCGGCAGCGGCGCCACCGCGGGCTTCAACCGCATGGCCGCCAGCCTGTCGCGCGCGCGCCCGGAGCGCAATGTGGTGCTGGTTTCGGAAATGGAACATCATTCCAACGATTTACCGCATCGCCATCATACCTCGCAGGTTGTGCATATTCCCTGCCTTGGAGAATTCGAGCGCTACGGTGCGCTCGACATGGACAAGCTGCAGGCCATCGTCGACGAGTACGGCGACCGCATTAACTACATCGCGGTTACCGGGGCGAGCAATGTTTCCGGCGCGATTACCCCGCTGGCCGATGTCGCGCGCATAGTGCACGCGGTGGGCGCTTACCTGCTCGTCGATGCCTCGCAGATGATCGCACACGCGCCGGTCAGTATGGATGACGCCGATATCGATGTGCTGGTGTTTTCAGGGCACAAGATTTACGCCCCGGGCTCGCCGGGCGCGGTGATCGCGAAGAATGATTTACTCAACGCGATCAAGCCGGCCGAACTCGGCGGCGGCATGGTCGATGACGTTTACATCGCCGAGTATATGCCGACCGAAACCCTGCCCGACCGGGAAGAGGCGGGCACGCCCAACATCGTCGGCGCGATCACCCTCGGCGCGGTGCTCAACCTGCTGACCAGGGTCGGCATGGACAAGGTACGCGAAAAAGAAATCGGACTGATCGACTACGCCTGGCAGGAGATGTCGAAAATCGACGGCGTCACGCTGTACGGGCCCGATCCCGGCGAAATTCCGCGCACCGGCACTTTAACTTTCAACATCAAGGGCTTCGACCATGGCCTGACCGCGGCCGCGCTCAACGATTATCACAATATCCAGGTACGCAACGGCTGCTTTTGCGCCCATCCTTACGTGCGCGAGCTGTTGAAACGCGAGCTCTGGGAAATGGATATCGACCCCGACGCACCTAACGCCGAAGCCGATGTCGAACGCAAGCGCGGTATGGCACGAGCCAGCCTCGGACTCTACACCACGCAGGCCGATCTCGAGGCGCTGGTCGCCGCGATCAGGGACCTGGTGGAACGGCGCGATGAAATCATAGAACTGTACGAGCCGATAGGCTCCAACGGTTACCGCCACAAGAACTTCGAGCCCCCGGCGGTCGATATCTTCAACCCCGAACGGTTACTCGAGAACTTTCTTTCGGAGCCGGTGCAAAGCGTCGCCGGTTAAGCACTCCCGAGCCGCCGGTCGACCGCATCGATTTTGATCATTCCTGTCTCGCGACAGGATGATCATTTCAGGCCTGGGCCTGCTGATCGAAGAAAGACGCCGCCTTCGGCATTTGCGGCATCGGGATGTCGAACGGCGTACTGCGAATATTACCGCTGACCTTGCCGCGCACAACCTCGCCCTGGTGACGGTTCGGCACCGGGTTAGGCGAACAGGGAATCGCGTCTTCCGCCGAGTAAACCGTGATGAACAGCGTACGCGGCTGCGACGAAAGATTGGGCGCCGAGCCGTGCAGCAGGCGCGTGTGCATCAGGCACAGCGATCCCGCCTTGCCGGTACAGCTAACCGCATGCTCGAGACAATAACGCGTGACCGCGTCGTCAACCGCACCGGTGAACACCCCGTCGTGCCACAGGTCATATATTTCACCCTTGTGCGATCCCGGTACAACCTGCAACGGGCCGTTTTCATCCGTAACCTCGTCGACCATTAGCAACGCGGTAATCAGGTCGTCGTTACTGTGCGGCGTGAACGGAAAGTCCTGGTGCCATTTAACCGCGGTCGCGGCACCGGGCAGCTTGGAATTGATCTTGCTGTGATGGTACTTGATGCTGGGGCCGATCAACTCCGCGACGCAATCGGTCATCCTGCTATCGCGCATGACCTGGTAATAATCCTCGGAGATGTCGGTTGGAGCGTTAATCCGGCGCAGCGCGGGTTTTGCAGCGCTATGACCAGGTTCGAGATCGAAGCGCGCGCGGCCGTCGATGGTTTCGCCGTAAGCTTCGTCTTGTGCCCTGCTGTCTTCGAGCCAGTCCGCGAACTGGCTGCGCAGTCCGGCCAGCTGCTCGGCGCTTATTGCGTTTTCGACCAACAGGTAACCCTGCTTTTCGAAGAACGCTTTTTGCTCATCGTTCAGAATCATCGCAATACCATCTTAAAAGCCTGCAATATAGCGAAAACCCGGATTCGGATAAATTTCTGGTTTTTGACGCGTTGCTTCAAATTTACTAAATCAGACCTCGATTGACTTTAAAGGCTATCGGCTTTACTAATGTCGTTTTCGTCTCCGGGCCGGTCACATGACATTAAAATCAACTTCCGACAAGGGATTACAGACCCTGTCTATCCATGGCGGGGAATCTCCCGATGCGGCCAGCGGTGCATCGGCGCCGAGCCTGGTGATGTCGAGCACTTTCGTGGTCGACGAGGAGGTCAGCTTTTCGGCTAATAACCTGACGAGCGATTCACCGTTTGTTTACACCCGCTGGGACAACCCGACCACGCAACAGCTGGAACAAAAACTGGCCATTCTCGAACAGGCCGAAGCCTGCATCGCGTTTGCTTCCGGCATGGCCGCGAGCGCCGCGGTGTTGCTGTCGCAGCTGAGCCAGGGCGATCATCTCGTAATCAGCAACACCAATTACCCGGGCACCGCCGAGTTCGCGCGCGATACCCTTACCCGGCTCGGTATCGAGGTCACCCCGGTCGATACTTCGGAGCTGAGCAACATCGAAAACGCGATGCGCGACAACACCCGCATGGTCTGGCTGGAGACGCCATCCAATCCGCTGCTGCGCATCTCCGATATCGGCGGCGCCGCCACCATCGCACATGCGCAAGACGCGTTGCTGGCGGTCGATTCGACCTTCGCATCCCCGATCGCGACCCGGCCCCTGACCCTGGGTGCCGACCTGGTGGTGCATTCGCTGACCAAGTACATCGGCGGTCACGGCGACGCCATGGGCGGCTCGGTTTGCGGCAGCCAGGCGCTGCTTGGCGCTTTACGCGGCGAAGCGCTGGTACATTACGGCGGCGTCATCAGCCCGTTCAACGCCTGGCTGATCATGCGCGGCATGGCGACACTGCCGCTGCGCATGCGCTGTCACCAGGAAAACGCGCTCGCACTGGCGCGCTTCCTCGAGGAC
>JAASSH010000182.1 GCA_021767985.1 Gammaproteobacteria bacterium
GATTCGAGCCGGGCGTTCATTTCGCTGGACCTCGAACATGCGCGCGAGCAAGCCGCCGCCACCGACGCGGCTGCGGATAACGCCACGCCGCTCAGCGGTATACCCTATGCCTGCAAGGACCTGTTCGACGTACGTGGCGTGGTGACCACCGGCGGTTCCAGGGTGCTGGACGACAACGTCGCGCAGCAGGATGCCGAGGCCGTCGCGCGCATGAAGCGGGCGGGCGCGATATTCCTCGGTAAAAACAACCTGCACGAATTTGCCTACGGTGCCACCGGTGAAAACGAGATCTACGGTACGCCGCCGAATCCTTACGATGCGACGCGGCTGGCCGGCGGCTCGAGCAGCGGCTCGGCGGCAGCACTTGGCTACGGCCTGTGCGCGGCGGCACTCGGTACCGATACCGGCGGCTCGGTGCGCGCCCCGGCGGCCCTGTGCGGTCTGGTCGGATTCAAGCCGACCTTCGGCCGTATCAGCACCGAGGGCGTAATCCCCTACTCCTGGAGCCTGGATCACGTCGGCACGCTGACTCGCAGCGCCGCGGACGCCGAAATCCTGTTCGAAACCCTGGCCGCGGATAGCCGAAAGGCCGATTTCACGGCCCTCGGCAAGCTGACGATCGGAGTTCCGGAGGCTTTCTTCTTCGAGCGCTGCGACGCTGAAATTCTCGACGGCCTGGAGCGGTTAATGACGTTCCTGCGCGCCGCTGGCGCCAAACTGAAGCCGGTGGCCATGCCGTCGATGGAATTTACCCGCACGGTATCGCTGACGGTACAAATGCCGGAAGCCCTGTCTTATCACAATCGTTACCTCGAGCAACGCGGCGATCTGTACAGCCAGGATTTTCGTGCCGGGCTGGCGCTGGGCCAGTGCCTGCTCGCCGAGCAATATATCCGCGCCAAACGTTTCGTTGAAAGTTACCGCCGCGACATGAACCGCTTGTTCGAGGACGTCGACGTGATACTCACCCCGGCAACGCCGGTGATAGCACCACCGATCGGCGCTGTCGAGATCGTGGTTGACGGCGTCGCTGAACCTGCCGGTAATGCCATCACGCGCTATACCTCGTTTTTCAACATGACGGGGCATCCGGCAATCACCTTTCCCTGCGCCATGCACAATGAAGGGCTGCCGATAGGCGCACAGCTGGTAGGTCGACAGCACTCTGACGAAGCGCTGCTTGCAACCACGAGACTGATCGAGGAGACCCATGATTTCGAGTTGCCACTACCCACATTCGATAGCGCTTAACGGATCTGGCTGCGCTTTGACAGATGGCAGCCCTTTCAGACGCCGACGGCTAACAGTTTCTGGATCAGGGTTTTCATTTCAGTCTCGGTGAAACCTTCACGCTCGGTCAGCGAACTGCTCAGGTTTGCGCCGGCGAGTGCTACGGTCGATTTCCGCCGCAGCAAATCCAGCGCCATTCCTCCGCCGGCGAGGATGTCCCGTATCACCAGCGGACTCAGCATGCCGGCTCGTTCCATCACCGGAAAGCGGGCAACATTATGCAGCGCGGTCAGCAACTTGGGGCCGATGAACTGCGGCGACATACCGCCCTGGTTCAGCTCGAGCAGCCGCGCGGCGGTATCGGTATAGAAATCGAGGCAGGCATTGCCGCGACGAAACATCATGAACGCGTTATGCAGCTTGGGGTAAGCCCGCAACTTGCCGCGCTCATCGGCCTGTACCCAGATTTCGCGGCCAAACGCGAAATCCGAAGCGGGCAGTTCGAAATCGTCGGGGCGAAACACCAGGAAGTCGGCATCGCACCAGATCACACGCTCGAATCCCTGGTCAAGCGCCTGTTGCAAAACCTTTAGCCGCGCCAGGTCACTGGCAATTACGGTTTGCAAATTGGTCTTTGCTAACAGCTCCGGCTCGACCAGGTTGAAAATTTCGTCCCCGATAAAGCGGTACTGGAATCGGTTGGCCTCGGCCCAGGCGTCAACCGAGTCGATGCAGCGTTGCAGCCAGCCAAAGGGTAGCGGATCTCGATGCGACTGGATTACCAGGGTTGCGGTCATTCGGTTACGAGCCAGGGTTTTTTTCAACCTGCCAGCTTAACATGTTATCTTTGATGCTTTTCAACCCTGCAGGAAAAGCAATCGATGAGTAATCCGGTTATCGCGAATAACAGCCCCATTAAAGTGACGCTCGAGAAGGACAAGAAATATTACTTTTGCCAGTGCGGACGCAGCAGCAAGCAACCCTTCTGTGATGGTTCGCACCAGGGCAGCGACTTCAGTCCGCTGGCTTTCGTCTGCGACGAGAGCAAGGACTACTACCTGTGCCAATGCAAGCACAGCGCCAACAAACCCTATTGCGATGGTACCCACAAGGAGTTCGACCCGGGCCTGGTGGGCAAGCCCGCGCCCTGATTCGCGGTCCTATCCGCAAAGTTGTGGGCTACCGCCGTCCTGCGCCGTCCTGCCGTACACAAGCCGTTCGATTCTGGCCCAGTAGGCCGCCGCCTCGCACATCGGACAGGGCGGCGATGATGAGTAAAGCGTACAGCCGCTCAAATCGCGCGTGCCCAGACGGCGCGCCGCGTCGCGAATCGCTTCCATTTCAGCATGGGCAGTGGGATCCTGATGCAGCACCACGTGACTTGGAGACTGCCCGACGATCAAGCCGGCGCGGACCACGATTGCGCCGTAACCCTGGTCACCGCTTTGCAGTGCCTGCTGCTGCATTTCAAATGCGCGCGTAACAAACGCGGCATCGCCCGGGGATTCGGGCTGAACGATTGAATCTGATGCGTCCCCGAAAGCGCTGCGATGAGTCATCGCAAGCGCGGGCAAAGCAGCCGTCAGCACCAACAGCAGGGAACGCCTTTTGTCGCTTACCGTGTCCACCATGATTACCTTCCTCGAAACAATGGCACCAGTTTATCATTTCCGACGTAAAAACCAGCTTGTGCGGCCAGTGGGCAAACGCATAAAATAGCCGGCTTTCTAATACTTTATGGGGATTACCATGGGCGAATGTCCGGTTTGTGCGGCCGAAATCGAAGTGGCCGATGATGCGATGGCGGGCGAACTGCTGGTCTGCGAAGACTGCGGCGCTGAACTCGAACTGACCAGCCTCGACCCGGTGACGCTGGCCGAAGCGCCGTCGGCCGAAGAGGACTGGGGTCAGTGAAAATCGGCCTGCTGCATTCGCTGATCCGCAAGGAAGAAAAACTGCTGATCGAGGCGTTTCGCAATTCCGGTGTCGAGCCGGTCATGATCGATGATCGCAAGCTGATCATGGATTTCAAAACAGCACCCGACATAGACATCCTGGTCGAGCGCTCGATCAACCACTCGCGCGCGCTGCATGCGCTAAGGCTGTTCGAGAGTGCGGGCGTGTGCTGCGTGAATTCGCACAAGGTGGCGCAAATCTGCGGCGACAAGCTGCTGACCACGGCCGCGCTCAGGGATCACGGTATTGCCCAGCCCGAATGCCGGGTCGCCTTTACCGAGGAGTCTGCACTCGATGCGATCGAGGAACTCGGGTACCCGGTAGTGCTGAAACCCGCGGTCGGTTCCTGGGGCCGCCTGTTGTCCAAGATCAACGACCGCGACGCCGCCGAAACCGTGCTCGAGCACAAGACCGTGCTCGGCAGCTATCACCATTCTATCTTTTACATCCAGCAGTACGTCGAGAAACAGGGACGTGACATCCGCAGCTTCGTGGTCGGTGACGATTGCATCGCGGCAATTTACCGCAGTTCGGACCACTGGATCACCAATACGGCACGCGGCGCCCAGGCCAGCAACTGCGAGGTCACGCCCGAGGTTGCCGAGATTTCGCTGGCTGCGGCGAAGGCCGTGGGCGGCGGCATCGTCGCCGTCGATCTGTTCGAAAGCGACGCCGGACTGCTGGTCAACGAAGTCAACTACACGATGGAGTTTCGCAACAGCATCGATACCACCGGGGTCGATATTCCGCAGGTGGTCGCCAACTACGTGATCGGCCTGGTCAAGCAATGATCAAGGTATCGATTGTCGGCGGTTCGGGATACACCGGCGGCGACCTGCTGCGCATCCTGCTGTTCCACCCCCGGGTCGAAATCCAGCAGGTAACCTCCGAACGCCATGCCGGCAAGCTGGTATCGAGCGTGCATCCCAACCTGCGCAAGATATGCAAACACAAGTTCGTTCCGATCGCGGAACTCGAGCCCTGCGACGTGCTGTTTCTCGGCCTGCCGCATGGCCAGATGATGAACCGTCTCGGTGAATTCGAAAGTCTGGCGGAAACGCTGATCGACCTGTCCGCCGATTTTCGCCTGCATGACGATGCTGCCTATGAAACCTGGTACGGCAAAAACCACGCCTGCCCGGACAAGCTCGACGATTTCGTTTACGGCATTGCCGAACTGCACCGGGAAAGACTGAAAACCGCGAAACGAATTTCCGGTGCAGGCTGTAACGCCACCGCGACGATTCTCGCGCTGCACCCGCTCTACCAGGCTGGCGTGGTCGAGTCCGCCGTGGTCGAGGTCAAGGCCGGTTCCAGCCAGGGCGGTAACGCGGTCAGCGATGGCAGCCACCACCCGGAACGCAGTGGAGCGGTGCGCTCGTACAAGCCGACTGCGCATCGCCACCTGGGCGAGATCCAGCAGGAACTCGGCGCCGATAACATTCATTTTTCCGCTACCTCGATCGAAATGGTGCGCGGCATACTGGCGACCTGCCACGTGTTTCTGAACCAGAACCTGGAAGAGAAGGACATCTGGAAGCTGTACCGCGGAGCCTATGGCAACGAACCCTTTATCCGCATCGTCAAGGAGCGCAGCGGCATTCATCGCTATCCCGAACCCAAAATTCTCGCCGGCAGCAATTACTGCGATATCGGTTTCGAGCGCGATCCGCACAGTAACCGGCTGGTGGTTATATCGGCGCTGGACAACCTGATGAAAGGCGCTGCCGGACAGGCGGTGCAGGCGTTCAACATCGCCCAGGGATTCGACGAAACCACCGGCCTCGAATTTCCGGGCCTGCACCCTTAGGCATGTGCCGCATTCTCTACGCCCGCGCCGACGACGCCTTCGCGATTCCGGAGCTACTGCACGCATTTGCCGAACTGTCGCGCAACAGCAGCGAGTTCCAGGGCCACGGCTGGGGCTGCGCCTGGCGCGAGGGCGAAAGCTGGCGCCAGTACCACGACATCCGGCCGATCTGGGAAGACGACCTGGCGCAATTCGATAGTACGCGGTTGCTGCTGGTGCACGCGCGCAGCGCGTTTCGCGACGAGGGCATCGTGGTCGAAAACAACATGCCGTTCTCTGATGGCGAGTCGATCTTCATTTTCAACGGCGAGCTGCGCGGAGTGCGGATCAAGTCGGAGGGCCGCATCGGCGCCGAGAAAATCTACAATTACATCCGGCGCTTCGACAAGGGCGACAAGTGTGCCGCTGCCGCGAAGGCCGTCGACATCATCAAGAAACGCAGCGCCTACGTGCGCGCGATGAACCTGATCCTGTCCGACGGCGAGCAATCCTGCCTGTCCACCAACTACAGCGAGAATCCCAGTTACTTCCAGATGCACCAGAAACAGGATAGCGGCCTGC
>JAASSH010000183.1 GCA_021767985.1 Gammaproteobacteria bacterium
AGAAAACCGTGCCGAATTCAGCGATTATCTCCATCTCTTGTCTACCCCCATTAGTGCGGGACTAACCCGCGAGTAACAGCCTTGAGCGTATCGCCATGGCCTCGGCATAGTCGGCCAGGTCTTCAAGCAGGTTGATCAGGCGATACAGAAATACGATCGATACCGGATCCATATCCTTGGCATGTTGAAACAGGGTATGCGTGATATCGGTTCCGATGTGATCCGCGTCGGTCTCGATCTCGATCACGTCACGTATCATTGCCCGTGTCTTTTTCAGAATGGGCCCTTTAAAGCCGGTTTCGACCAGGTCATCGAACATGCCGATAACGTCGTTTGCCGCGCTAACCGCGTCGGCGGCTCGGCCCGCAAGCGACAGTATCGGCTTGTGCATTTCCTCTGGTACATCCATCGGTAGATCCAGCATCAGGCCGGCGATATCCTCGGTGCGATCGGCAATGGCTTCCTGCATTTCCATGACATCCAGCAGATCCCGGCGCTCCACTGGTAAAAACATCGACTTGGACAAGCGATGCTCCAGTTCTTCCAGCACCTTGTCGGCATCGCTCTCGAGCCGATTGACGCTGCGTTTGATTTCCCTTAGTGCCTCCTTGTCGTTATCCAGGAAGGCTCTCGTTGCCTCGGGCATGTGTGAGGCACACTCGTTCGCTATTTCCATGTGTTCTTTCATCGGCTTGAACGGGGACTTCCCGAAAAGCTTGCCAAATTTTAGCGTCGTGGGCATGACCGTTACCTCTTATGTAATGTAGCTGGTGCTACTATAGCGATTCATTGAATCAGTATGCGATTGCGAGCCTGGCTACCGAGTCAGGCAGGATACCAGTTCCGTAAAATCGGCCCGGTACTGTCGCAAAAGCCATTCTTGTATTCTTGCTCTCGTCAGCGGCAGCGCGGTTTTTGTTTACCTGCTCGTGGCAGGCACGATATTTTCACAAGCCACTTCGTGGCCGTTTGTAACCGCCGGATATTCTGCTTATTGTTATTCCCCCGCCTGACAATTCCTGTTCTTTTTGTTGTCGTTTTATCACTATTGCTCTGCAATTTATCGTTTCCGAAGTGAAAAGTAATTAACCTAGATCAATTAGTTGGCCTCAAAATAAAGGATTCTGACCATTTTGAGTCCTCGTAACGAAATTTTACCGTGCGGGTTTCGAGTTCTTAGCCATCCCTTCGGGGAGCTTTAACATCAAAAAGCATCATGGCATGCCGCCGCTTCACCCTGAAACCGGCCAGCGCTATTGTTCATGCCATAAATAACGTACGACGAACGTATACATGCTCTTTGGACCATGGATGATGCGGGAAGGAATTGTTTCCATGATTCTCGTTACTTCGTTCGTTGCGGTAACACACTAATCGATCAACGCTTTATGGTTGGGCCATTGGCAAGTATCATCGACGATCAATTGTTTCTTTGAGCAATAATTACTTGGGCGAATCCGTCATACTGGTTTTACTGCTGATTCTGTCGGGCGTTTTTTCCGGCTCCGAAACCGCACTGGTGGCGATTTCGATGGCCCGGGTCGACTCGCTGGTCAAGGATGGTCGTCGCGGTGCCAGAGCATTGGCACAACTCAAACGGGATCCTTCGCGCATGCTGACGACGATCCTGATCGGTAATAACGTAGTTAATATCGGCGCGTCGGTATTGGCCACCGTGATCGCCACGCGCCTGTTCGGTGCGGCGGGTCCCGGTATCGCGGTTGGCGTGCTGACGCTGGTAATCCTGGTGTTCGGCGAGATAACGCCGAAAAGCCTGGCCACGCGTTTCTCGGAGCGTATCTCGCTGTTTATCGCCGTGCCGCTACTCGGTTTCATGCGCCTGATTTACCCGTTGGTGTGGATATTCGGACATTTCACCAGCTGGGTGCACCGGGTTACCGGCGGCAGGTCGGATCCCGTGGTAACCGAATCGGAATTGATCAGCATGCTGGATTACGGCGAGCGGGAAGGCGCCATCGAACACGAGGAACGCGAATTCATCGAACGTGTGTTCAGCTTTAACGATTTACACGTAAGGGATGTCATGACGCCGAATGATCGTATTTTTGCGCTCGACGGTGATCTCACGATCGACGAGGCCTTGTCCGAGGTGACCCGCGGTACCTTTTCCCGAATCCCGCTATACGAAACGGTCGCCGGAAATTTGAAGAAAGTCCTGTTTCTGCGCGATCTGCTCGAAGCGGTCGCCGCGGGCAAAACCGGGTTACGACTAATCGATATCGCCCACGACCTGATGTACGTGCCGCAGCAGCAAAAAATCAGCGAATTGTTCCAGCAATTTCGTGAATCAAACCGCCAGTTTGCCAGCGTGGTTGACGAGTACGGCACCGTACGCGGTGTCGTCACGATGGAAGACCTGATGGAGGAACTGGTGGGCGAAATTTACGATGAGTCCGACGTCGAGCCGGTTGAAATGACGGTTATCTCCGAAGACGAGATCAGTATCGACGGCATTGCCGAAATTCGAACGGTCGAGGAGTTTTTCGGGATCGACCTGCCGGGTAAACCCACCGATACGGTCGGATTCTGGGTACTTTCCCATATCGAGTACATACCGCGGGAGCGTGAAGTGTTTACGATCGACGGTCTCGAGGTTGAGATCATCAAGGCTTCGAGCAGGCGCATCGACGGGGTGTCAATCCGCCGTCCGGTGAGCATAGACTGAGTTGCCAGGGTAGCAGCGTCGAGAGCAACAGGATTATCCCTGATACCGGTTGAGAAAATTAGTTCGGTCTTGAAAATTCATGCTCGTAGATACGACCAGTTTGGCTGTCATTCCGCGAGGCAATTTGAGGCAGTTTAGAAACGATGATTTGCCCGGATTCAGTGTAGTCTTCGGGCTTAAGCACCCAAACGGGGCAATGGCAATTTCTTAACACGCGTTTGTCCGACGAGCCTTTTTCACAGCGCTTGATTACAAGATCATAGTTGCCTTTTGTCGCTTCAGTGACAATCTCCTTTGCCCGGTTGCCGAACGACGTGCGTGCCCTTAATTTACAGGATCGGTGGTTTATCATCGAGATTAAAGCCTCGAGCTGTCCAAGCCTGTTCCGCAAGACGCGGTCCCGTAAATCACTGGGTGGCATGGATGTAATCAAAAACCTGGCTGACCGTGTAATCTTCTGGACAATATCAAACAGCGTCAACTCCCACTGGTATTCCTCAGCTAAATCCAGAACCTGTTTAAGCGTTTCGAACTCGCTAAAGTCACCATCCATGACATAAAGTACTTTCGCGTTATGTCTCATTGGTCATCTCCTCAATTAGGGACAGCGTTATTGTTTTCGTTTATCTCGGTATCGTGCCCACGTCCATCATTAGTCACCTTCACAATCAATATGCCACCCTTATGTTACGAAATAATGACAGTCTGAAGTTCATATGCCTGGTCTTCATGTTCATGAAATCAGCCGGTTTCGAAGTTTCTGGGAAAGATTTTAGAACCGATGGCACCGTGCTTTGAACAGCCGATCACCAGTTACAGGCACATCAAAAGGCGTAAATTGAAAATCGCCTAAGGTTATTTGCAACAGGCGTTGCGCCTGTGGCTCGAGCATTGCCCCAATACAAAAACGAGATGAATCCCCACAGCAACGTCGATGTTATCTCGCTGCCATAGTGACATCGTTGGCTTCACCCCGGAATCATTCGTTCACGACGGCCCGGCTTTCGTCCACCGGTTGATTCGGTTCCTCCGGTTCCTCCGGCGCCTCGGCCTCCTGGAACTCGAACAGCACCTTGACAATCCGGTGCCGGTCCATTTTCAGGACTTCGAGACTGGCACCTTCGAGCTGAACTCGATCGCCAACGCTGGCAATGCGCCCGAGACGATGATTGATGTACCCTCCAAGCGTTACGTAGTCGCCGGTGGGAAACGGGAAATTCAGCTTGTGCTCCAGTTCCGTTACTCGAACGCTGGCGCTAATCTTGTAATGCTGACGATCTTCCATTTTTATGTGGCGGTGTCTTGGCGTAAACTCATCCTCGTAGTCGCCTACAATCTCTTCGAGAATATCTTCCAGCGTTATCAAGCCCTCGGTTCCACCGTATTCATCCAGAACGATGGCAATCTGACGGCGGTTACTGGTGAAGTCCTTGAGTAATGTTTTCAGGGGCATGGTATCGGGGATGTAATAAGCCGGCATCATTACATCGGCTACTGGTTGAGCCAGGGTCTCGATAATCAGTTCCGGTTTCTCCGCGGCCGCCATGCTGTTGAGCAGTTGCTTCACCGAAACGATGCCGATAATGTTGTCCATTGTCGTTTCATAGACCGGGTAGCGCTCGCGCAATTCTTCCTTGAACAGGGTGAGGACATCCGCAACGACAGCGGTATACGGTATCGCTTCGACCTCGGTGCGTGGAATCATGGCATCCCGCGCCGTGTGTTCATCGAGATCGAACACCCCGCGAAGCATCCTGGTCAACTGGGGATCGAGGACTCCCTCCTGTTCGCTGGCGCTGAGTATGGTGCGAATCTCCTCGCCGGTTATCGAGAAATGCTGTTCGCCATTCTCTATTAGCTCACGCTGTCCGAATAGCCACAGCAGACCATTGGACGAATGATTCATGAACCAGATGATCGGGCGCAATATGGTATGCAGCCAATTGATAACCCAGGCGACCGAAAGGCTGATTGCTACTGCCTTGTGGAAGGCAAGCACCTTGGGTGCCAGTTCACCTACCACAACGTGTAAAAACGAGATGACCAGAAAAGCAAAAATATAAGAAAGGGTCTGCGTCAGCTGTAATATTTGTTCGCTTTCACCCAGCATGCCAAAGGCTAGCTGGAATCCCGGAAACATAATCTGATTAAGCGTGACAATCCCGATGGCACCCAATCCCAACGAAACCAGTGTAATGCCGATCTGGGTAACCGAATAAAAGCGCTCCGGTTGGTCATGAAGCAGCTGGACTATCCTGGCCGCCTTGCTGCCGGTGCCGGCCAATTGGTTTATACGACTGCGTCGCGCCGAGGTTAGTGCAATCTCCGATCCAACAAAAAATGCGTTACCTACGACCAGAAACAGAATCAAGAATAACTTTCCGATCAATAACCAATCCATAAATCACCCCTTGCGGCTCTGTGTATTTGACTTTCTCGTTTTGCGCCGCGAATCAATAACTCCCAAGTATAGAGCATCGCCGATGCGATGTTCTGACCCTGATCAAGGCAGCAGCGTATAGAGTCGTTGTCAAATCATCTCCCAGGTGACTCAAATCAATGAAGCTGAACTGAAAAAGGGATTAAGTGGTGGAAAATCATATGGGGGAGGACAAGTAATGGCCGTGGCAATAACCAAAATTCCCGGAATTGGCCCGAAAACAGCTGAAATCCTGGCTAATCACGGATTTAAAACAGTAACAGCAATAGCTGAGAGCACTGTCGAAAAACTTTCTACAGTCCCCGGATTCAGGTCTTTAAGGGCGCGCAAAACAATCAGCTCGGCTACCGCCCTGCTGGCTGCTACGCCGTCCAGCCCCCCTAAAGCCGTCAGTTCGCCAAAGACAAAA
>JAASSH010000184.1 GCA_021767985.1 Gammaproteobacteria bacterium
AATATTACGCCCGGGGATCACGCCACCCTCGAGCTTGGCTTCAGCCAGTATTTGAGCGACCGACTCGAGGTCGGCGTGCAGTTTTTTCACCAGCAGCAGCTCGATGGCGACGACGGCAGCGACGCGCTGGGCGGCTCCGTCGAACCCGAAATCAGCGGACTCGGATTGCAGCTCGCCTACTGGATCAAACCGAACCTGAACCTGTCGTTCAAATATATCGAAGAACGAGACGCCGAAGCGCGTTACGAAGGCAACTGGGCGATCCTGAACCTGACCTGGATACCCGCGCAATGACGACGAAAGGGTCGGTGACAAATGCGTATCATTCGCAAAATGCAAATGAACATCATTTGTCACCGCCCCCCTCGCCTGAACGCAATAGATATGAACCAGATCGCGATTTTCTTGCGTATACACAAGAACCCTTATTGGATATTATCCAGAGGGCTTTACGTCAGGACAGTCACCGCTGCATTTCCGCTGTTAATGTCCCTGATAACAAGATCCGCAGCATTTTCGGGATCCCACATTTAATAACCAAAACAGGCAAAGGAGCTTTTCGATGAAACCCGGCTTCCATTCAACCCGCTTATTTCTGCTCGGCATGCTGTTGGCATCCACCCAGGCGCTCGCCAGTGACGCCGGACAACCGGATAACAAGGTCCTCGAAGGCCTGTATCCGGGCCCGACCTACTCGCCGTACGCGCAACGCACCTTTCCCAGCCGGGTTTACTGGGGCGATACGCACCTGCATACCAGTTTATCGCTCGACGCCGGCCTGTTCGGCAACACCCTCGGCCCAGACGAAGCCTGGCGCTTCGCGCGGGGCGAGGAAGTGATCTCGTCGACCGGGCTGCCGGTCAAGCTCGGCCGGCCGCTGGACTGGATGGTGCTGACCGACCATACCGACCTGATGGGTATCGCCACCGATATCCAGCGCGGTACGCCCAACGTGACTGCGGTGCCGAAGGGCAAGGAATGGCACGAGGGTTTCAAGAAAGGCGGCAAGGCCGCGGGCGAGGCGGCGTTCGACCTGATCACGCATTTCGCGCAGATGAAGGTACCCGAGCAGTTGCTCAGGGATTACGCCCCCGGTTCGCGCATATCGACCAATGTCTGGGAGCGCATCGTCGACGCGGCCGAGCGGCATAACGAGCCCGGCAAGTTTACCGCCTTCATCGGCTACGAGTGGACTTCGGTACCGAAGGGTTTTAACCTGCACCGCAACGTGATCCTGCGTGACGGCGCCACACGCGCCAAGCTGGCCGTGCCGCTGACCACGCAGCCGCCGCTCGGTACCACCGATCCGCTGGACCTGTACAAATGGCTCGAAGACTACGAAACCCGGACCCGCGGCCAGGCGCTGGCGCTGGCGCATAACGGCAACCTGTCGAACGGCTGGATGTTTCCGATCGACAAGACCTACGCCGGCGGCAAGGTCGACAAGAACTACGTCGAGCAGCGCGCGCGCTGGGAACCGCTGTATGAAATGACGCAAATCAAGGGTGACGGCGAAACCCACCCGTTCCTGTCGCCGGACGACGAGTTCGCCGATTACGAGAACTGGGACGTGGGCAACCTCGACCTGACCGAGCTTAAGAAAAACGAGATGCTGGCCGGCGAGTACGCGCGCGAGGCGCTGAAGCGCGGGCTGATGCTCGAGAAGAAATTCGGCACCAACCCGTACAAGTTCGGCATGACCGGCGCTACCGACAGCCACACCTCTCTGGCTACCGCCGAGGAAGAAAACTTCTTCGGCAAGTCGGTCAGCGTCGAGCCATCCAAGGAGCGCGTCAGCCACCCGTTCATCAAGTCGAAGCTCGGCGAGATACCGGGCGATATGTCGGTGGCTTCCGGGTACCAGGGCGTGTGGGCGACCGAAAACACGCGCGAGGCGATCTTCGACGCGATGCTGCGCAAGGAAACCTACGCCACTACCGGCCCGCGCATCCCGGTACGCTTCTTCGGCGGCTGGGACTACACCGACAACGACCTGCGCAGCCGCGCGCCGGCCTTTGCCGGTTATTCGAAAGGCGTGCCCATGGGCGGCGACCTGCCGCCGGCGAGCGAGGGCAAGACCGCGCCGACCTTCATGGTTTACGCGCTGCGCGATCCGATCGGCGCCAACCTCGACCGCATCCAGATCATCAAGGGCTGGCTCGACCAGGACGGCAAGACCCACGAGAAAGTCTACGACGTGGTCTGGTCCGGCGAGCGCGTACTCGACGGCAACGGCAAGCTGCCGCCGGTCGGCAATACCGTCGACATGGAAGCGGCCAACTGGACCAATACCATCGGCGCATCCGAGCTCGCCACCGTGTGGACCGATCCCGATTTCGACCCGAAACAAAGCGCTTTTTACTACGCCCGCGTCATCGAGATACCGACCCCGCGCTGGGTGCTGTACGACAAGGTCCGTTTCGGCGCGGAGCCGGCAAAAGACGCCAAACTCGTCGGCCAGGAGCGCGCCTACACGTCGCCGATCTGGTACAACCCTTCGTAGCCCTATCGAAACAGGTTCCCGGTTATGGATAAAAAGACCATCAAACTAAAGGCTCCGATCCTGATCGTAGCCGTCGCAATGCTGGCCGGCCCGCTACAGGCACAGGATGTGCCGCTCGACGCGGACGTCAGCAAATTGCTGTCGGAAAAGTACAGGGGCAAATCCTATTCGCCCTACGCCAAGCGCGATTTCCCGAACGAAGTGCTGTGGGGCGATTCGCATCTGCATACCGGGTTTTCCTTCGACGCCGGTACCGCTGGCGCCATCCTGCTACCGGAAGAGGCCTACCGCTTCGCCAGGGGCGAAGAGGTCGTGTCGTCTTACGGCATACCGGTGAAGCTTTCGCGCCCCCTGGATTGGCTCGCCGTCACCGACCATACGGACAACATGGGTTTCATCGTCGACCTGGTAGCGGGTAATCCGGACATCCTGGCAACCCCCGAGGGGAAAGACTGGCACGAACGACTCAAAACGGCGAACAAGGATGACAAGCCGAAGATCGCCTACGAGATCATCAAGGCCCTGATGGTCAGCAAAACATTCCCCATGGAAATTTATTACAGCCCGAATTCGAAGGGTTACAAATCGACCTGGGAGAAGATCGTAAATGCCGCCGAGCAGTACAACGAGCCCGGACGCTTTACCACCATGATCGGTTACGAATGGACCTCCACGTTAGAAGGCAACAATCTGCACCGCAACGTTCTCTACCGAGACAGCGGCGAAAAAGCGCTTCAGAAAATGCCGTATACCACCACCCCGCCGCTCGGCAGCCCCGACCCCATGGATCTCTGGAAGTGGATGGCGCAGTACGAACAGGAGACGGACGGAAAAGTCCTCGCCCTGGCGCACAACGGCAATCTGTCGAACGGCCACATGTTCCCGATCGATGCACAGTACACCGGGCGCAAGCTGGATCAGAGCTACATCGAACAGCGCAGCCGGTGGGAACCCCTGTACGAGGTCACGCAGATCAAGGGCGACGGTGAAGCACATCCGTTCCTGTCGCCCGGCGACGAGTTTGCCGACTACGAGACCTGGGATTTCGGCAACATCGTGCCCGGCAATAAGGTCATTGCCAAGGAGGACCGCATGCTGGCGGGCGAGTACGCACGCGAGGCGCTGAAAAACGGCCTGGTTCTGGAACAGAAGTTCGGCACCAATCCGTACAAGTTCGGCATGGTCGGCGCCACCGACAGCCACACCGGTCTCGCCACCGCGCAGGAGGACAATTTCTTCGGCAAACACTCGGGCTACGAGCCCGACCCTAACCGTATGAATCACCTGTTCATGCAAAGCGACGTCGGCACGATGATGAGCTGGGGACAGGCGGCCTCGGGGCTCGGCGCGGTCTGGGCAGAGGAAAATACGCGCGAAGCGATCTTCGATGCGATGCAGCGCAAGGAAGTCTATGCCACCACCGGCAGCCGCATGCGTGTGCGCTTTTTCGGCGGCTGGGATTTCAGCGACAACGATCTGCGTAGCCGCGAGCCGGCCTTCACCGGCTATCAAAAGGGCGTACCCATGGGCGGTGACCTGAAACCGGCTTCGGGCAAATCCGCGCCCGGTTTCATGGTCTATGCACTGCGCGACCCCATCGGCGGCAACCTGGACCGTATCCAGGTGATCAAGGGCTGGCTGGATCAAAACGGCAAAACCCATGAGCGGGTCTACGATGTCGCGGTTTCCGACGGCCGCAAGATCGACCAGGACGGCCGCTGTAAAACCCCGGTCGGCAATACCGTCGATGTCAAAACGGCAAGTTTTACCAATACCATCGGCGAATCGGAACTGGCAACGGTCTGGACCGATCCGGATTTCGATCCCGCGCAAAAGGCGTTTTATTACGCGCGCGTGATCGAAATACCCACGCCGCGCTGGACCACCATCGACGCATTTCGCTTCGGTGTCCCGATTGCGGAAGGCGCCCCCGTCTCGACCCAGGAACGCGCCTACACCTCGCCGATCTGGTACACGCCCTGATCCGGTCGGTTTCCCGGTTGAAGTAACTTAACTTATCCCGTGATGTTCGAGCGCATCAAACACCTGTGGCGCGAGCCGCTGCTGCACTTCCTGCTGATCGGCTTCGCGCTGTTCCTGTATTACAACCAGGCGAGCGAAAACGTCGAGGCGCCGCCGAAGCGGATCCACGTCGACCGCGGCCAGGTGCAGCAACTGGCGGCCAACTTCGAGCGCACCTGGTCGCGCCAGCCCCGGCCGGCCGAACTCGATGCGATGATAGAAAATTTCGTGCGCGAGGAAGTGTTCTACCGCGAGGCGCTGGCGCTGGGCCTCGACCAGGACGACCCGCTGGTCAAGCGCCGCATGCGCATGAAACTCGAGTTCATACTCGAAGACCTGTCGGCGCAGGATTACAGCGACGACGTGCTGAACGAATACCTGCAGCGGAATGCGGATAGTTTCCGTGCAGAGGCGCGCGTGTCGTTTCGGCAGGTTTACCTCAATCCCGACAAGCGCGCCGACCTGCCCGCCGACGCCGTCAGGTTGCTGACCGAGCTGCAGGATGGTGCGAACCCGGATTCGGCCGGCGATCCGACGCTCGCGCCGCGCGCCTATCCGCTGGCGCGGGAAGGCGAAATCGCGCGCGATTTTGGCAATGAATTCGCCAGTGAACTGTCGGCGCTGCGTCCCGGTGACTGGACCGGACCGCTGTATTCGCCGTTCGGCGCGCACCTGGTGAAAATCGACGAGCGTATCGAGGCCCGCCTGCCGGCGCTCGCCGAAATACGTGACCAGGTTTTGCGCGAGTACCAGACCGAGCAGCGCAAGCTGCAAAAGGACGTGGCTTACCAGAAACTGCGCGAGGGTTACGAAGTATCGGTCGATCCCCTGGACGCTGCGGACAAGGCGGGCGGCAGCGTCGTATCGCAGGCAAAAACAGAGAGCGCCCAGTGATGCGGCGCCTGCTTGCAGGATGGCTGATTGTCCTGTCTGCCGCGTTGACCGGCCAGGCATTGGCGCACGAGCTGCAGCCGAGTTCGTTCGA
>JAASSH010000185.1 GCA_021767985.1 Gammaproteobacteria bacterium
AATTGCCACGGCACGTAACTTGTCATGGCTGAAATCGTAGGCCTGATCATGATCGCGAATGATTCGTCGGCGCCAGAGTTCATCAACATCGTCGACGAGTTCGTCCTCGGTATTTCCGCTTGCCGCAGCCAGCAGTCGAATCGAAAAACGCCGCCCGATAACGGCAGCAATATCAACCAGACACCTGGCGCCATCCGTCAGCTGCTCAAGACGCGCGTGCAACACGGACCGAATCGTAGGCGTGAGCACGGCACGACCGACATCAGACGGTATGCCGGCCCGTATGGTTTCAATAACAAAGAGTGGATTGCCTTCGGTCTCCTTCCACAGCCGCGCCGCCAGTTCAGGATCGAACTCCTGAACCGATCTAAGCTGGCTGGCAAGCGTCTCGGTGGCGGCCAGATCGAGACGTTCGAGTGGGATTGTGGTTAGCGTCCGCTCGCGGTTCAGGGCGCTGACAACGCCTGTCAGTGGGTGCTTCTCGGATAGCTCTTCGTCACGAACCGTGCCGACCACAAGTACCGGCGCACTTTGTCGCGACCTGACGAGTAGGCCAATCAATTCGATGGTTTCGTTATCGCACCACTGCAGGTCGTCGATTATCAGCATCCGGGGCCGATCGCCGGCTACAAGGGCTTCGCGCACAGCATCAAATAGTCGATGACGTTGCACCTTGTCGCTCGGCACATCAGGTCCGGAAAGAGGCGCTACATCTCCTAGCTCGGGTAAGAGACGCGCCAGTTCCGCTTTCCAGGGATTGTCGAGCATTTCGATCTGACCCCGAAGCCCTTCTGATCGTAATATCTCGACGACGGGTCCCCATGGCAGTCGGCCTGCCGCTTCGTAGGCGCGCGCCGATGCCACAAGCTGACCATCGGCACGAATACTGCGACCCAGTTCCAACGCGAGCCGGGACTTGCCAATTCCAGGCTCGCCGGTCACCAGTACGAGATGGGCCCGTCCCTGTCGCGCGCTGTTCCAGGCTGCCGCGAGTTCGCTCCACTCGCGCTCCCGGCCTACAAAAGGCGATTCAGCTGCCAATGCCAGGCTCGGGCTTTGCTCGTCACCTCGCCTCGGCGCGCCTTTGCGAAGCCGGCGGTAGAGATCCTCGATCTCCTCGCCCGGTGTCAGCCCGAGGTCGTGCTCGAGTACCTCTGCATAACGGTGGTAACAGCGTAATGCGGCCGATTTATCACCGAGCTCGAGATGTGCCTCCATCTGCAGCCTGACCGCCGTTTCCTCAGTCGGCTCCAGATCGATGATGCGTTGCGTATGTTTGATCGTGGCCGTTTGATCGTTTCGCCTGGTCGACTCTTCGGCCAGCTGTGCGAGGGCGTCAAGCACCTCTGCATTAAGTTTTGCTCGCTCCTCGAGCACCCAGTCGTCATAACACGCAGGCAAGAGATCACCCGAGTAGATGTGTGAGGCCAGTTGCAGATCGCCCGCCGCAACGGCGTCCCGAAATTTTTGAACGTCGACTTCACTCGAGCCCGTCGAAATCCAACGCACCGTCTCTTTTTCGATGTCGACGAATTGTTCAACTTCAGGCAGCGCGTGGCGAAATTCATGCAGCAGCTTGCGGAGGTTCGTGCGCGCCTGGCCTTCGTCCGAGTCTGGCCAGAGTTCGAACGCCAGCCGCGATCGGTGCTGCGCGTCCCTGCGCAACGCGATCAGCGCGAGAAATCGCTGAAGGCGAAGGGAATCGAATGCGCGCAGGCGCTCTCCGTCGAGGACAACCTCGACTACCCCGAGAAGGCGGATCGCTAATCTCATCCAGCTATAATAAACCGAAGCGTTCCCCAATTAAAAATGGAACGCCCGGCCGGAACGCTCCCGGAACGCGCGGTTTTCCAAACTCCCCGAAACTGATAAAGGAGAACCGCAAAATGACTATATTCACCCAGCATCCGCACGACCAGGGAATCAGCTACTTCGAGCATTGGGGCTTTGCCATGGGCATTGCCTGGCGTCTATTTCGCAGCGTTCTGGCGTTCGCGATCCACGCACTGATGCCCTGGATCATGATCGAGAGGAAATTCGACCTGGAAGCCACCTCGGCATATCTGCTTGAACGGAACGACTTCATCGAAACCGCAGCCAGTCAGCCAGCAAACGATGGGCATCCACTTAACGCCTGACTCGGGCGCACCAGCAAGAAGAATCCGGCGCGAGACCGGGTTATTGTTTATGGAGAAAGCGCGCTGCTGCGGAATTGACACGGCTTGCGATTGCTGCGGCGTGATGGTGAGATTTACGGAATGTGAGCATGATCCCGGAGAGCACAGGAACAATTAACGCCTGCCTGCAATACTCCTGGTCGTGCCGGTCAATGGGCAATCGGCGTCGAACCGGACTTGGAACCCTGTAAATTTTTCCGTGCAACTGCTTGAGTAACGGCTTCCCCAAAGCGGCCACTGATATCCCAGATTCGGGCTACGGGATTCGGCCACTTTCAGACGCCTAGCGATAACACGTTAAATGTTATCGGGTCAAAATCCTTATAATCCAGCTGTTATGTTGCACTAGCCTAATTTATTGAACGTATCAGGTAATGAGCGCAAACTGCAATGCACAATCACTTAAAACTCATATCTAGATAATAATGGGGACCAATAATGAGCAGTAGGCTAGCTGGCAAGAAGGCTCTGATCATAGGTGCAGGAGGGGGCATGGGGAAATCGATTTCCGCCGCCCTGGCCAGAGAAGGTGTTACTTCGGTATTGCTAGGAAGAAGTGAAAACTCACTTTCAGAAGCGGCAGATGCATGTGCAAAACAAGGAACACCTGGACTACCTTTCACTTTTGACATCGCAAAAATCGACTCGATCGAAAAAATAGTTTCCGAGGCAACCGACGCACTGGGAGGTTTAAACTTTCTCATTAATTGTGCCGGTATCTACGAACGCGGTGCTGCTCATGAAGTTGACCTGGATAAGTGGGACAAAAAACTCGATATTAATTTCAGAGCTCACTACTACTTTATTCGATATGCCGCACCCACAATCAACAAAGAACCTGGTGGCGCAATCATTAAGATAGGCTCGGTTTCATCATCCTATCCGGGCGGTGGAATGGCCCTCGCTTCAAACTACGCGCTAAATGGTTACATGAATACGGTGTTTGAGGATGTCCGCGAATTTGGAACAAAAGTCTGTGTTATTCGCCCCGGATTTGTGAATACTCAAATGGCCAGATCGGATAGCCTCAATTCGGATTTGATGATTCAACCCGATGACATTGCTCATACCGTCATATTCATACTTACCATGTCTAGAACAGCATGCCCGACAGAAATCGTCATGCTACCGCAAAAATCACCTTATCGTACTGGCTAAAGCTTTGGGTGATAGAAATTGCTTATAAGGCAACTCAAGGCAATCAGATTAATAGTTTAAACGTGCAACATAATAAGCAAATGCAGTCGGACACGGCCAAGGCCGCGCCGCTGATTTGAGCGTTAGCGAGCGTCTCAATAGGGTCGCGAACGGTGTTTGTCAAGGTAGTTGTCGCCTAGAATCTCGTCCCGAGTGTCTATTTTTCCCAAAGAAGACGCTCAGGCGCCAGCACCGAGCTTCGCAGAACGGCCAGTTTCGGACGCTCGGATAATTTGATTATCGGATCTATTCAAGCGAATATTCGATCATGACTCCCGAGACTCATTTTGCCGAAAACGATGGCGTCAATATTGCGTACCAGGTTTTCGGTGATGGGCCTGTCGACCTCGTCTTTATTCACGGGATGTTCTCTAATCTCGACATCTTGTGGGAAGAGCCCAGGGTTGCTCGCTTCCTTTTGGAATTGGGCCGACTTGCCCGGGTAATCCTATTTGATAGACGGGGCACCGGGCTCTCCGACCGCGTAACGCCACCGACATTCGAGGTCCACATAGACGATATTCGCGCCGTGATGGATGCTGCCGGATCAAAACAAGCCTGTATGCTCGGTTATTCCGAGGGTGCATGTATCGGCGCACTGTTCGCTGCGTCCTGTCCGGAGCGTACCCATTCACTGATTACAATCGGTGGATATGCCCGATGGTCCGAAGCGAACGATTTTCCTCATGGTAGCAAGCGAGAGGAAATCGAAGAGTGGTTCAAGATCCTGGAGCAGGATTGGGGCAAGGCCGTCGCGATCGAATACACCGCCCCCACCCTGGCAAACGACGAGCAGTATTACCGCTGGATGTCCAAGTTTTTTCGTTCGAGCGCCAATAAGACGGATGCGCTCGCAATGTTTAATTCCGCGCTAGACATGGATTTACGTGCCGTGTTACCGGCCATATCTGTACCGACACTCGTGTTACAGGCAACCCGCGATCTTACCACCCCACTCGAATCGGGTCGTGATTTTGCTGCACGCATACCGACGGCGGAGATTGTCGAAATTGATTCCGACGATCATAGCCCCTGGGCTTCGTGCAGTGAGGACATATTGCGCGAAATTAAGAAATTTCTAGGTGAGCCTTCAGCCACCCGGGTAATTGACCGCGTACTGGTTACAGTGCTCTTTACCGACATTGTTGACTCTACGCGGCTGGCGGCCGAACTGGGCGACAAGAGGTGGAGCGATCTACTGGAGGATCATCATAAGTCGATCAGACGCCAGCTCGATATATTTCGCGGGCACGAAGTTAAAACTACTGGCGATGGTTTTCACGCAACTTTCGACGGACCTGCGCGTGCTATTCTTTGTGCCGATGCCATTCGTGATTCAACTCGCCAGCTGGGACTCGATCTGCGAATTGGTATTCACACCGGCGAGTGCGAAATTCGGGGACAATCGCTGGAGGGGATAGCGATTCACATCGCTGCACGGGTGTCCGCGATTGCTGCCGGTGGCGAGATTCTCGTGTCGAGAACGGTTAAGGATATCGTCAGTGGCTCGGGTATCGAGTTCGAAGATATTGGCACCCACACCCTGAAAGGCATTCCCGACAATCACCAGCTTTTCAAGGTCAGTTCAGTTTAAATCCCAATAACCGACACTTAAAATCCAGGGCCAAGTTTCAGAGATCGGCCAACAGCGGACGCCCAGGTATTAGGACGTCGATAATTTCCAATAATCAACCTGTGTTAATATCTCACGACTCCGATTGCATTTGGGCTATCACGTGGCAAAGGATTATCTCACGGGTAAACTTGCGGTTATTCTGCATGCCGACATTGCCGGCTCGACGCAGATGGTCCAGCAAGACGAGCATCTAGCCCATGAGCGAATCCAGGTCACCTTTCGTGAGTTCTCAAAAGCCATAAAAGATTACACAGGACGCGTGCTTGAATCTCGCGGCGATGCACTCCTGGCCGAGTTCGAACGACCTTCAGATGCAGTTACAGCAGCGCTTTCATTTCAGCCCGACCATGCTAAATATCTCGCTTCCATCGAAGATGACCTGAAACCCGAACTTCGAATCGGCGTCGCCATGGGAGAAGTGGTGATTGCCGACGACACCGTTACGGGCGCCGGCGTGGTCATGGCGCAACGGGTCGAACAACTGGCGGAAAGC
>JAASSH010000186.1 GCA_021767985.1 Gammaproteobacteria bacterium
AGGCGCTTCCATAACTGAATAACCAGGAGACAAGACCATGAGTTCTAGCGACGGCAAGACCCGAGACCTCGTATCAACCATCCCCGGCGCCGGTTGGGACTTTTCCCTGTCGCGTCATCCCTACCACATGATCGAGCGTCCGTTCGGTCCGCATTACTGTGTCTACAACCGCCGGCAGATGGCCTGTTGTTTCGACAAGATCGACACCGTCGACGGTTACTGGTGGCTGCGGCAAAAGGCTGCAGTCCTGAATACCGGGGAATTCCCGCTGCAGTTCAAAGGTCCGGACGCCGAGCGCCTGCTGGACAAGCTGTTCACCAAGGACATCACCAAAGTCAGGCCCGGCCGCTGTGGTTATGGCCTCGCCTGTTACGAGGATGGCGGCCTGCTGGTCGATGGCATCCTGTTGCGCCTCGAGCCGGACCTGTTCTGGTACGCGCAGGCCGACGGTGATTTTTACAGCTGGGCGCGCGCGCACGCCGTCGGCATGGACGTCGAGATCAGCGATCCGAAGGTATTCGTATCCCAGGTGCAGGGCCCGAATTCGCTGAAAATTCTCGAGGCTGCCTGCGCCGACGGCATGCCCGAGCCCTTCGGTTATTTCGCGCTGGCCAGCGTCAACCTCGGCGGACAACAGGTCGTCATCACCCGTACCGGTTACACCAATGAACTCGGCTGGGAGTTTTACACCGAGCCGCAGCACGATGCCGATGCGTTGTGGCGCCATCTGAGCGCTGCCGGCGAAGCCTTCGGTATGCAACTGTTCGGGCTCGACTCGATGCATATCCGCCGAATCGAGGCCGGCATCCTGAACGCCGGCTCCGACTTCGATCATACGACAACGCCTTACGATGCCGGACTCGGCAGGTTTATAGACGAGGACAAGGGCGACTTTATCGGTAAACTGGCGCTAAAGAATGCGACGCGCGAACCGCGCTTGAGCGGATTGCTTTGCGAGGCCGAACCCCATATCGGCGGCGAGATCCGCATCGACGGCAATCCGGCCGGCAGGGTAACCGCCGGCGCAATTTCTCCATACCTGCAAAGCGGCATCGGAATCGCGTTGATGGATGCTTCCGGGCTGGCCGCGGGCACTCCGGTCACGATCCGTTGCATCGATGGAGAACTGCATGCCGGTAAACTGGCGGAATTACCGCTCTACGACAAGCAGGCAGAAATTCCACGTGGCAAACGCGTCGATATACCCGATAGAAAGGTCTGATAACGATACCGCGGGTGTCATTATAATGGTACATTTTTGGTACAATACCACCGATAAGTGCTCGCTTTTGACGCGTGAATGATAAGATGTACAGATCCCGAAAACACTGCCAAATCTTGCATACCTTATTGTTTTAACTGGCTATTTAATAGCTATTTGCCGAATACCAAACCAGTCAATTTGGTCCATATTTGGTACTTTACAAAAAAATAAATTCCTGTAGGATTAGCCTTCGCAATAATTCCTACACTTATAACTAGAGAGGAGAGTCTGTAATGAAGTTTCTTACCAAATTAGCCGTGTTGTCGGTGCTTGCTGCCTCGTTTGTACTGCCCAACGTCGCCAACGCCAAGGACAGCACCAAGCCAATCGTCATCCCGCTGCACAACTGGTCGAGCCAGATCGTCATGGCCTACGTTATTGGCGGTATTTTTGAAAGCATTGGGGATAACGTCGAGTACGTGCCTGCCGATTCCCAGGCTGTTTACGAGTCGATCCGCAACGGCGACGTCACGATCTCGCACGAAGTCTGGCAGTCCACCTTCGGCAAGTCCTTTTACAATGCGATGGCCAAGGGTGGTGTGATCGACGCCGGTACCCACGAAGCAACCACGCTCGAGGAAATGGGCGTACCGACCTGGGTCGTCGAGAAAGGCCTGTGCCCCGGCTTACCCAACTGGGAAGCACTCAAAGATTGTCATGCAAACTTCACCACGGCTGATTCCGGCGGCAAGGGCCGCTGGCTCGAAGGCCCGCAAAGCTGGCACGGCGACCTGATGCCCGAGCGCCTCAAAGCGCTAGGCCTCGACGACAAGTGGGTGGTCAAGTTCGCCGGTGGCGCCGATGCGCTGTGGACCGAACTCGCGTCTGCCAAGAAAGAAGGCCGCGGTACGGTTGTCTTCAACTGGACGCCGAACTTCACCGATGCCGATGGCTTCACCTTCATCGAGTTCCCCGAGTACACCCCTGGTTGTCGAAAGGCCGATGGTGGTGATGGCAAATGTGGATCACCCAAGGGCTGGTTGAAGAAGGCAGCGAACTACAAAATGCCGAAGACCCATCCGCATGCTTACACGATCTTTTCGCAGCTGTCGTTCACGACTCCGCAAATCGGTCAAATGGCTGCACTGGTCGACGTCGACAAGATGGACCACAAAGATGCCGCCAAGAAGTGGCTGGCCGACAACAAAGACGTCTGGGAAGGCTGGACCAAAACCGGCATGTAAGCCGTTGACTGGATCCAAAACGTGAAGTAACAAAGAACCCCCCGGCGCAGAACATCTGTCTCGGGGGGTTCTTTTTTTAACCGATAGTACTTCCTGCCCGCGTAAATGTGGTAGGTTTACCATCTGGGGGAGAACAAAAAATATAACTATGTCTACTCAAGCTGAAACTTCGACTTCAGTCGAACCAGTCATCCGTTGCGAATCGGTCTACATGATTTTTGGCGACAATGCGCACAGCATGCTGCAACAGGCCAATGGCGTGGTCGACCACGCCAAATTTCATGAAGCCGGATGCATCGTCGGAGTCAACAATGCCTCCTTCGAGGTGCACGAGGGTGAATTGCTGATCATTATGGGCCTGTCGGGTTCCGGCAAGTCGACGCTGATGCGCTGCATTTCCAGGCTGAACGAGGCCACCGCCGGGAAAATATACATCGAGGGCGAAGATATCCTGGCGATGAATGACAAGCAATTAATCGAGCTGCGCCGCAACAAGATGGGCATGGTTTTTCAGAGCTTTGCATTGTTACCTCACAAAACCGTGCTGGAAAATATCGCTTTTCCATTGCAGGTCAAGGGCGTCAGCACCCAGGACAGCATACAGCGGGCCAAGGAAATGGTGGATCTCGTCAGTCTAACCGGCCGCGAGAACTATTTCCCACGGCAGCTTTCGGGCGGCCAGCAGCAGCGTGTCGGCATCGCCCGCTCACTCGCGATCGAGCCCGATATCTGGTTTCTCGACGAACCTTTTTCCGCGCTCGATCCGCTGATCCGCAAGGAGATGCAGGACGAATTTCTGCGCCTGCAGGATGTCCTCGGCAAAACCATATTATTCGTCACGCATGATTTCGACGAAGCGCTGCGCCTGGCCGATCGCATTGCCATCATGAAGGATGGCATCATCGAGCAACTCGACACGCCGTCGAATATCGTCCTCAACCCGGCCACCGAGTACGTGCGCAAGTTCACCGAGGAAGTACCGCGTGAAAAGGTGCTCAAAGTCGAGGCGGTGATGGATCCCTACGATCCCAACGAAGATTTCAGCGATCTAAAAGTGCAAAAAGACGCCATTATCGAGACCGTGGCCGAGGATATTCTGAATACCGACAAAGCGGTACCGGTCCTCGACGCGGCTGGTGAGATCGTTGGTGCTTTACATGCTTCCCATATTGTCCACGTCCTGTTCGGTGGCCATGCCGACCAGGTGAATGATAAAGCATCATGATCGAAGCGCTGCGGCAAAAGAAGTACCTGCAATTCATCCTGCTAGTCATTGTTTTCCTGATTTTATGCGCGATCATTACCCCTTCGGAGGGTAACTGGTTCTGGCGTTTACCACCGTTGATCCAGCAGCTGCCGCAGATTATTACCAGTTCGGTAGACTACATCATGTTCGACTGGTGGCTGATCGATGTCTGGGATCCGGATATCGAGGAATATGAAGAAAAGCCGCTGATGAACCAGTTCACCCGTTCGGCTTCGGGTTTAATACTGTTCATGATCGAATTTGTTCGCGAAGTCTTTCTCGGCGGCGTCAAGACCATTGTCACCTTCACCGGCTGGGACTGGGCGACCGAAAACGAGTGGGCACGCTGGCCGGCATTGCCGTGGACCGTGGTTGCCGGTGGCGCCGCGATTCTGGGATATGCACTGAAAGGACCTCGGCTGGCCCTGTTCGTCGGTTTCACGTTCGTTTACATCGCAATATTCGGGCAGTGGGAACCCTCCATGGAAACGCTGTCCTTCGTTTTGATCGCCGCGCCGATGTCGGTCTTGCTCGGCCTCTCGCTGGGTATTTGGGCGTTCAAGAGCAAAACCGTGGAAATGGTGCTGAACCCGATACTCAACGTGATGCAAATCATGCCGCACTTTTCCTACCTGGTCCCGGTCGTAGTGTTTTTCGGTATCGGCGATCATGCCGGCGCGATTGCCACAGTTATATTCGCCACCCCGCCAATGGTGCGACTGACCTTACTGGGCCTGAAAAAACTATCGCCCGAGGTCGCCGAGGCCGGATTGATGAGTGGTTGCAATAGCCGGCAACTGTTGTTCAAGGTACTGATCCCGACAGCCCGGCGGGATATCCTGATCGGGGTCAACCAGGTCATCATGTCCTGCCTGGCAATGGTGGTCATCGCATCCCTGATCGGCGCCAAGGGGCTCGGTAATAATTTACTGATTGCATTGAACCAGCTGAGGATCGGTCTCGCACTCGAGCTCGGCGTCTGCATTGTCCTGATTGCTATCATGCTCGATCGGATGTCGCTCGCCTGGGCCGACAAGCAAATCGATTACTTCGCCGACCTGTCGTTTGTCGAGCGGCACAAGTTTTCGTTGATGTTCGGTGTCGTTTTCATCGTTGGTGTCATCCTGGCATTAATCGGCTCGTTGGTATTCAAGGAAGGTTTCAACTATCTCTACCTGATTCCACACAACAAGGGCATTACGACCCAGGATTTTTGGCAGGCCGGGGTCGACTGGGTCTGGGATACTTTCTTTTACGCGCTCAAAGGTTTTAACGAGTGGCTGATCGTCCAGGTACTGGTACCGGTCAAGACCGCTTACCTGGCCATGCCGGTCGCCGCGACTTTCGCGCTGGCAATGGGAATCGGATATATAGTCGGCGGGATTCGAGTGGGCCTGGCTGTTGGCGGATTTCTGCTGTTCATCGCGCTAACCGAATGGTGGGATCGGGCATTGATCACCGCCTACCTGATGACTCTGTCCGTGTTGATATCAACCACCATCGGAATTATCGCGGGTACGCTGTGCTCGCAAAATCCAGTGGCCACCCGCATCATGCTGACAATTTGCGATACCTTCCAGACCTTTCCATCGTTCATCTACCTGATTCCAGTCATGATGCTATTCGGCGTAACCGATACCTCGGTGCTGATCGCGATCGTGGTATACGCCACCGTCCCTGCTACACGTTACACGATTCAGGGTATGCTGAGCGTACCGGCGCAGTTGCAAGAGGCCGGCTCGATGTCCGGTGTCAATCGTGTGCAACGCTACCTGTCTATCGAACTGCCGATGGCCTTTC
>JAASSH010000187.1 GCA_021767985.1 Gammaproteobacteria bacterium
GGTCAGCAGCGTTTTCTGCTCGTGCCCGGGCAGTCCCGGCAATGCGTAGGGCATACCCCACAGGGGATGAAGCTCGACATACTGGTTCAGGGTTTCCGCTATCGGGCAGGATTGGGCGCGGTCCAGCGACAGGTCGAAAGTTTCGGGCAGCCGCCGCCCGGCGGGCAGCGGATTTTCCTGTTTCAGCGTTAACAGGCGATGCATCACACCCATCTCCCGGTGGGCCTCCAGCGTTTTCGCCCGTTCGTTGAGCACCGGAAAAAATCCCCGCTCACGCCATTCGGCTACCGAAAACGCGTCCTCGAACAGACGCGAGGTGGGCGCCCTCACCAGCCGTGTCGCATCGTAGACCTTGTCTTTGGAGGCGCCGCGCTCGATGCCCTCGATCGAACTTAACTTGAGCTGGCATTGCGCGTCATAACAGCCGTGACAAACGACGCATCGCTTGTCGAGGATCGGCTTGACCTCGGTCCAGTAGTCGACCTTGCCGGACGGCAGGCTCGCAACAACCCGCTCTCTTGGCTGCGCCTCACCGTAGCGTCGGTCGAATTCGATCGAACCAATCGTCGCACACCCGGCCAGAATCGATATCGTTACCAGTAAGGTTAGTTTTGGATGGGCCACCCGCCAGTTTCTGCAGCTAATCAACTTGCCCGCATACTGGCCAAGTTTTCGTCAAAGTCAACCGGGAATAAATAAACGAAACTGTAAACGAAACTGGGACAGATCTATTTATGCATCTATTTATGCATCACGTGGTTCGGCACGGTTACAACAGAAATGCCGTTTTCCTCGATGACGGCGATCGATTAAATAAATCTGTCCCGGTTTTCCCGGTTCCCCCGTTTTCCTATTGGCCCTATACTGCGCACCATGAAATTTCTGCAGATTACCGATACGCATCTGATTCCGGCTGGCGGGAGTCTGAAGGATCTGGATCCAGAGGCGCGGTTGACTCCGGTTTTCGACGATATCAACCGGTTTCACGCCGATGCCAAATTCTGCGTGATCACCGGCGATCTGGCAGATGCTGGCGACACCGACGCCTACCGGATTTTGCAGCGTGAACTGGAACGCTGCAGCCTGCCTTTTCATTTGCTGGTCGGCAATCACGATCATCGCGAGCGTTTTCTGACGCACTTTCCCGAAACTCCGGTGGATGAAAACGGCTTCGTGCAATACGCGGTGGAAACGCCAGTCGGTATTTTCCTGATGCTTGACACGGTCGAGGCGGGGACCCACTCCGGGTCCTATTGCGAGCGCCGCTGCGACTGGCTCGATCGGCAATTGCAGCGCCACGACGGACAGCCGATTTTTCTGTTCATGCACCATCCGCCTTTCGATATCTACATTCGCGGCCTCGATCGCATCGGCCTGGCCGACAAAGCGGCGTTTGCCGAAGTCATCGAGCCGCACCGCGCCATGATTCGTCATTTGTTTTTTGGCCATGTGCATCGCCCGATTTGCGGCAACTGGATGGGTATTTCGCACAGTTCGCTGCGCGGCACCAATCACCAGGTCCGGCTCGATTTCGAAAGTGAAGACCTGGGATTCGTCGACGAGCGGCCCGAATATGCCGTGATCTTCGTCGAAGATACACAAATCGTCGTGCATACCCATCAATATCCCCAGCACGGGTAACCGGTATCTGCCCGGTGGCGACCTGGCCTTGAAATCATGATCTATACGGCAGCCGGCCTGGCAATCCTGTGCCTTGTCGTAGCGGGTGTGCTAGACCTGGTATTTAAAATGTATGCAGCCAGGGCGCGTTCCCGGGGCATGCTCATTTTCGGTATCGGTTGCGTCTGGGCAACGCTGCATTGCCTGGCCGTTTTCGTTGCTGGCAACGCGCTTGAATTTACCCCGGCCACATTCGGCTGGGGCCTGGCGGCGGCGCTCTGCCTGACCCTGTCCAATATCCTGCTGGTCGAATCGATGGGCCATTTGCCGGTAAGCGCGGCCTCGACGATTTATCGCCTCAACACGGTGCCGTTGACCCTGATGGCCTTCTTATTTCTGGGCGAGGGCATGGACTGGCTGCGTGGCGGCGGTATCGCGCTCGGCATCCTGACCGTGCTGCTGTTGTACCATCCAGGCTCCGAGGTCGTTAGCGACGAGCGCCGCCGCTCGTTGTTCATCATCGTTATCATCGCTGCCAGTATCATCCGCGCCCTTTACGGCATCTTCACCAAGGCAGGGATCGAGGCCGGTGTCGATCCCGACGTATTGATATTGTTTGCCGCGGCCGGCTGGGGCATCGGCGGCCTGCTGTACGCGGGCATACGCGAGCACCGCCTGGTGATTACCCGGGACAAGATGCGCTACAGTGCCGTCGCCGGCGTACTGGTTTACGCCATTGTCTGGCTATTGACCACCGCACTCGCGCTCGGTGACGCCAACGTCGTTATCCCGATCAGCAACATGGGATTCGTCGCCGCGTTCATCCTGTCGCTGATGATGAAATTCGAACGCATGACCTGGCGCAAACTGGTAGCCATCCCGATGGCGATGGCATCGGTTATTGCGTTGACGTTGTCGATCGGTTGAATCGTCGAAACTGGAAACCGGGACAGATCTATTTAAAGCGATTAAATAAATCTGTCCCGGTTTTCGTCCCGGTTTTCTCGGTTTTCTCCGGTTTTCCTGCAACCACCAAAGGGGCCCGGCCGCTAAATTAAAAAACCGGTATAATGTCGGTTAACCAGAGGAGATAAGGATTCCTGCAGTACCTCGAATAATCTATTAAAGAGAGGGCTGTACCATGACCAAGGCAAACAAGACAGTCGCCGTGCTCGGTGCCGGGGTTGCCGGACTGGCGGCTGCGAAAACGCTCAATCAATACGGTTTCGACGTTACCGTTCACGAAGCGCGTCCTGAACTCGGCGGAGTCTGGGCCAACAATTACCGTTCTCTTTGCGTACTCGAACCGAAATGGGTTTATGGCTATCCCGACTGGCCGTGGCCATCTAATACACCGCTCTACCCACCGGCGCAGCATGTTCGCACCTACCTGTCCGGTTACGCCGAACACTTCGGCATCCGCGACCGAATCCGACTGCATTCCCGCATCGTCGAGGCCGCGCCCACCGACGACGGGCGCTGGCGCATTGTCGCCGAGACCGACGGCGAACGCGAGAGCGCCGAGTACGATTATTTCGTCATGGCGCCAGGCATGTTCAACCTGAAGAAGATTCCGAACTGGCCGGGACAGGATACCTTCGAAGGCCAGGTAATTCATTCGAGCGAATTCCGCGACGGAACCCAGGTCGCCGGCAAAAAAGTCGTCATTGTCGGCTTCAGCCGCTCGGCGATGGATATCGCGGTCGATATCGTCGACGAGGCCGACAGCCTAACCGTGCTGCACCGCTCGATCCGCTGGCCGGTGCCGGAAAAGATCCTCGGCCTGATTCGCAACCACGTGCTGCTGTTCGCGCGCTGGCCAACCCACTTCGCACCACCGTGGATACGTCCGGGTAAAATTGCTCGGTTTTTACACAACAAACTGCAAGGCGGCGTCAATTTTTTCTGGAAATTTTTCGAAATCTTATTGAGTGCCCAGTTCCGGTTGAAACAACGCGACCTGGTACCCGACCGCCCGATCAAGCTGGACCTGTTCACCAATCTCTACATCGCGCCGCCGCGGTTCTTCGGGCTCGTAGGCGAAGGCAGAATCGGTTCGCGCAACTCCGAGATCGAGTCGTTCGAAAAAAACGGGGTTCGCCTCGCCAACGGCGAATTCCAGCCAGCTGACGTCGTACTGTGTGCGACCGGTTGGCGCCACGACTATTCGTTCTTGCCGGCCGAGCTGCTGGACAAAATCTACGACCAGGACGGCATGCACCTGTACCGCCACATGCTGCATCCGGCGCTGCCCGGATTCGCCTTCGTCGGCGGCGTTCAAGGCATCAACAGCGCCACCCTCTTCGCCATGCAGTCCACCTGGCTGGCGCGCCTGTTAAAAGGTGAATTTACCCCGCCTTCGGCCGAGGATCAGCTCACCGAGATCGAGGCGCTCAAGGCATGGAATCGCGCCTTCGTCACCGAACGGCCAAACCGCTCGCAGATCCTTAATCTGCACCAGATGCCGTATATCGACGACCTGATGGACGACATGGGTTTGGAGAAGCACCGTAAAAATTGGCTGGCCGACCAGTTCGTGCCGTACAGGTCCGCGGACTATGCGGAGGTAACCGCGACCGCGAATCCCCGCTGACCGAGCCGAGGGAATTCCGAAACTGCCCCGAAACTGAGAGGAAATTGTGGAAACTGGGACAGATCTATTTATTAAATAAATCTGTCCCGGTTTTCCCGGTTTTCCCCGCCCCCAAACCCCGCCCGATCAATTAGGTATACTGTCCCCGGAATTCTGATGGATCATCTACTCGACAACATCACCTGGTTCACCCTCACCGGCCACCAGGCCAGGTTCGCCTCCGGCGAGAATGATGCCCGCCGCTACGCCGCCGGCTTCTCGCCCATCATCGGGGTTGCCGATCCCGTGCACCCCGACTTCGCATCGCTGGCTGCCTGCTGCCAACTCGACGAGCACCTCTACTTCCCGGACTGGTCCGGCGATGCACCAACCGGTTGGCACATTCATGACGAGAAACCACTGTTCAGGATGTACTGGGACGAGGATATGCCCGAAGCCGACGAATTCCCCGACGCAATCATGCTCGGCTCGCAGCACGCGACGCAGGCGCTCGAGCTGGCACAGCTGACCAACCCGGGACCTTTCGGGCCCAGAACCATCGAACTGGGTGAATACTTCGGCTGGTTCGAAGATGGCCGCCTGGCGGCGATGGCGGGTGAGCGCATGCACGCGGGCACGCTGCGCGAGGTCAGCGGGATTTGCACCCACCCGGATTTCCGCGGCCGCGGACTTGCGCGGCGCCTGACCCTGAAACTGATCCGCCGCGAAATGCAGCGCGGCGAAACACCCTTTCTTCACGTCATGGGCGACAATCCGGGCGCACGTGGGCTCTACCAGAAAATGGGGTTTCGCGACTACTGCGAAACCACGCTGCGCATAATTTCTCGGATCTCATAAGGGCAAGCGTGCAGCTGTCGAAATCACAATACGTCCGCGGCCTCCAGTGCCACAAGGCACTGTGGCTGTATAAACATAAAAAGGAAGTGATGACGCCCACCAGCCCGCGACAGGAATACATATTCGAAAATGGCCACCGCGTCGGCAAACTCGCGCAGGACCTGTTCCCGGGCGGCGTTGAGATCGAACACGATCCCAAGAACTTTGCCGGCATGATCGAAAAAACCAGGGAGCTGATCAACCAGGGTGCGAACGTCATTTACGAGGCGACCTTCAAAAGCCGCAATGTTTTCATCATGGCGGATATCCTGGTGCGCAACGGCGACGTGTGGGATCTCTACGAGGTCAAAGCCTCGACCGGCGTCAAACCGCAACACAAGCCGGACGCCGCCATCCAGTGGTACGTGATTCAGGATCACCTGCCCCTGGGCAAGGCCCA
>JAASSH010000188.1 GCA_021767985.1 Gammaproteobacteria bacterium
GTCGACCCAGTCGATGACCATCCGCGCCCTGGCGATTTCGCCATGCCGTTTTATTACCTTGTCGACCTGTTCCGGGTGGATAAACATACCGCGTACCTTGGCGGTCTGATCGGCGCGCCCCATCCAGCCCTTGATGCGCTGGTTGGTGCGGCCGCAGGGGCTGGTGCCGGGCATGAAGGCCGACAGATCGCCGGTGGCGAAACGGATTAGTGGATATTCCCGGCCCAGGTTGGTGACCACGACTTCGCCAACTTCGCCCGGTTCGACCAGCTCCCCGGTTCCGGGACGCACGATCTCGACGTAGACGCCCTCGTCGATTATCAGGCCGTCCCGGGCGCTCGATTCGTACGCGATCAGGCCGAGGTCGGCGGTGCCGTAATTCTGTAAAACGTCGATACCGCGCTCGGCAAAACCTTCACGCAGCGGCGCTGGCAGCGCCTCGCCGCCAACCTGGCCCCTGGTGATCGACGACGCGTCGAGACCGAGCTCGTCGGCTTTTTCGAGAATAATCTTGAGAAAAGATGGGGTGCCGGCATAGGCGCCGGGCCGCAGATCGGCGATGGTTTGTACCTGCAGCTCGGTCTGCCCGACGCCGGCCGGAATGACCGCGCAACCGAGCGCGGCGGCGGCGCTGTCGAACATCCTGCCGGCGGGCGTGAAATGGTAACTAAAGGTATTATGCACCAGGTCGCCGGCACGAAAGCCGGCGGCGTATAGCGCCCTGGCGAAGCGCCAGAAGTCGGCAACTTCGAAACCGGGTTCGTAAATCGGCCCGGGTGATGCGAATACCTGCGCATACTGCGGCACATTGTTGGCTGTATAACCGCCGAAAGGGCGCGCCGATTTTTGCAGCTCGATCAATTCCGACTTGCGCGTCAGCGGCAGCGCGCTGTAGGTTTTCGCGTCGACGATCGATGCGGCATCGATATCCTGCAGCGATTCGGCGTAGGCCAGGGTATTGCTTTGCACATGCGCGATCTGGTCGCGGATCGACTCGAACTGCGCCTGCGCGCGCTCGTCCGCGCTGCGCGTCTCGAGGCTGTCGTAGAATTCACTCATTTTGGTTTTCCCTCTCGATGGCATTCATTTATATCACAGCTGACATGCCCGACGATAAAATTTACTCGGAGTAAAAACGCTTTGAGTTTTTACTCCGAGTAAAATCTATTCTGCAAAGCGCTGGCAGGGGATTTATCGGCGTAGGTGGCAGTTGCGCGAGGTCAGGTCAGCCATCTTTTGCGACGGCGATAGTGTTTGACGTCGCGGAAATTGATGCGCTCGCCCTCGCTGATGCCGAGGTAGAATTCCTTTACGTCGGTATTTTCTCGCAGTTCGGCGGCGCTGCCGTCGAGCACCACGCGGCCGTTTTCCAGTATGTAGCCATGGTCGGCATAGCGCAGCGCGATATTGGTGTTTTGCTCGGCCAGCAGGAAAGTCACGCCTTCTTCCTGGTTCAGGCGTTCGACGATTTCGAAAATCTCTTCCACCAGCTGCGGCGCCAGTCCCATCGAGGGCTCGTCCAGTAGAATCATTTTCGGTTTCGACATTAACGCGCGGCCGATGGCGACCATTTGCTGTTCGCCGCCGGAAGTGTAACCGGCCTGTGCCCGGCTGCGTTTGGTCAGGCGCGGAAAATAACTGTAGACGAGCTCGAGATCCTGCTGGATAGCGGCGCTGCCGTCGCGGCGCGTATAGGCGCCGGTCAGCAGGTTTTCCTCGACCGTCAGGTGCTCGAAGCAGTGTCGCCCTTCCATCACCTGGATAACGCCCTGTTGCACCAGTTCGGCCGGGGTAAGCCTGTCGATGCGCTGGCCCTGGAATTCGATACTGCCCTTGGTAATGTCGCCGCGTTCGGCGCGCAGCAGGTTGGAAACCGCCTTTAGCGTGGTCGTTTTGCCCGCGCCATTGGCGCCGAGCAGGGCGACGATGCCCTGCTCGGGAACCTCGAGCGATACGCCTTTCAGCACCAGGATAACGTGGTCGTAAATGACCTCGATATTGTTGACCGACAACAAGCTGTTGGTACTGGTGGCCGGGGCGGCTTCGCTCAAGGTTCGTTTCCTTTGTGCTGATTCGAGCCTAGTTACAGCTGCGTTCGGTAACGTTGTTTTCCGCCGCGAACTGGGCCGAATCCTCGGCGATCAGCGGAGCGGTAATATCACGCAGCGGCTCGTAGAATCCGCTCACCAGGTTCCATTTCTTGGCCTTGGCGTCCCACTGTTGCAACGCGACCTGGCCTGGACCCTCGTGGTTTTCGCAACTGATCTTGACCGGAATGGTAAAACCTTCGAGTCCCAGTTCCTTCAGTCGAGCCTCGTCAATTTCCAGCGCCTCGAAACCGTCACGCACGTGCACGCCCCGGACTTCGTTGGTGCCATGGATTTCCATCGCCTTGCGAATCGCTTCGGAGGTCCACATCGCGGCAACCAGTCCCCGGTTGTAGAGCACTTCGCCGATACGGTCGCGGTCGCCGAGCCCCATGCCCTTGTCGTAGACATGCTTCTTGATGTCGTCGTGAGCGCCGAAGTTATCGCCCGGCTGGTGGAATGCGCCGGAAAGATAACCGTCGGCCGCGGCTCCGGCAGGCAGTACGTCGTTTTCAGAGCCTGACCACCAGACGCCGATGAAACGATCCATCGGGTAGCGGATCGATGCGGCTTCCTTGATCGCGACCTGGTTCATGACACCCCAGCCCCACATCATGACCCAGTCGGGCTTTTCCCTGCGGATCTGCAGCCAGGTGGCTTTTTGCTCCTGGCCCGGGTGATCGACCGGCATCGCCATGAATTCGAAACCGTATTTTTCAGCCGCTTTTTCCAGCGTGCGAATCGGTTCCTTACCGTAGGCCGAGTTGTGGTAAACCAGCGCAATTTTCTTGCCCTTCAGGTTTTCCATGCCGCCTTCTTTTTCACCGATGTACTGCACGAACACGGTGGCCTGGCTCCAGTAGGTTGCAGGGAAGTTGAACACCCACGGAAAAACCTTGCCGTTGGCGGCCGAGGTGCGGCCGTATCCCATCGAGAAAATCGGAATTTCGTCGACACTGGCTTTCGGGATCAGCTGGTAGGTAATGCCGGTAGACAGTGGCTGGAATACGAGGGCGCCGGACTGGCCTTCGCCTTTCAGCTTTTCGTAACATTCGACGCCCTTCTTGGTGTTATAGCCGGTTTCGCAGGGCACCAGGCTGATGCGCGCGCCATTGATTCCGCCGTCACGCTCGTTGAGCATATTCAGGTAATCCCCGTAACCGTTGGCAAAAGGAATGCCGTTCGGTGCGTAGGGGCCGGTGCGATAATCGAGGGTTGGCATCACCAGTTCGTAAGCGCTGGCAATCCCCGACATCAGCGGCGCCGCCATCAGCGCAGCAAGAATTGTTCTGGTTAATCTTCTCATTTTATTTACTTCCTCCGGTTGTATTTCAAAACAGCATTTTAATGATACGCCAGCAGCCGATCCACCCGCTAGTAGGGGAAAGGCCACAGGCGCATTTTTTCCTTGGCGATCCGCCACAGGCGTGCCAGCCCGTGCGGTTCGACAATCAGAAATCCGATGATCAGCACCCCGACGACAATGATCTGGATATGTTCCGCCATGGCGCTGGTGGTGCCAAAGCCGTCGACCATGAGATTTTTCAGCATGATCGGCATGATCACCAGGAACGCGGCGCCGAGGAATGAACCCAGCACCGAGCCCAGGCCGCCGATGATAATCATGAACAGCACCAGGAAAGATTGATTAATATCAAACGCTTCCGTGGGTTCCGCCGAACCCAGCCAGACGGCAAAGTAGAGTGCGCCCGCCATGCCGACGTAAAACGAGGACACGGCAAAGGCGGAAAGCTTGGCAATCAACGGACGCACGCCGATCAGTTCGGCGGCGATGTCCATGTCGCGGATCGCCATCCAGTTGCGGCCGATGCGGCCGCGTGCAACATTCTTCGCCGCCAGCGCGAACACCGCGACGAAAGCGGCGACCAGGTAGTACTTCGCGATCGGGTCCGCTTCCGGGCCGGTAACGATCGAGCCAAAGATCGTCATCGGCGGCGCGTTGATCATACCCGTGGCGCTGTAGTTGAAAAACCAGCCCACCTTGTTGAATAACCAGATCAGGAAAAATTGCGCCGCCAGTGTGGCTACCGCCAGGTAAAACCCCTTGATGCGCAACGATGGCAGGCCGAATAACGTCCCGACCGCCGCGGTAATCACGCCCGACAGCACCACCATGGGACTAAATCCAATGCCGGGGAAGGCAACCATCAGCTTGTAAACCGAGAAAGCGCCGACCGCCATGAAGGCCCCGGTGCCGAGCGAAAGCTGGCCGCAATAGCCCGTCAAAATATTCAACCCGAGCGCCGCCAGCGAATAAATCAGGAACGGCAGCAGGATCGCGTTGAGCCAGTACTCGTTCAGCAGGGCAGGGACGACACCGAAGGTAATCAGCAAAATGGCGAAAACGACGTAACGATCCTGCGCGATCGGGAATAACGCCTGGTCGTCCTGATAATGCGCCTTGAACTGACCGGTTTCGCGGTAAATCATCGCCTCATACCCTTTCTATGATCTTTTCGCCGAACAGGCCCTGCGGGCGGAACAGCAAGAATGCGAGTGCCAGCATGTAGGCAAACCAGTTTTCGATGGCGCCACCGACGAATGGTCCGAGATACACTTCCGCTATTTTCTCGCCGACACCGATGATCAGGCCACCGATAATAGCGCCCGGCACCGAGGTGAAACCGCCCAGTATCAACACCGGCAGGGCCTTGAGTGCGATCAGCGACAGCGAAAACTGAACCCCGGACTTCGAGCCCCACATGATGCCCGCGACCAGCGCGACGATACCGGCGACCGACCAGACGATGACCCAGATGGTGTGCAGCGAGATACCCACCGAAAGCGCCGCCTGGTGATCGTCGGCAACCGCGCGCAAGGCGCGTCCGATACGGGTCTTCTGAAAAAATACTGCCAGGAACGCGACCATGATAGCGGCCGTGACCGCGGCGAAAATCTCGAGTTTCTCGATGTAAATATCGAAACTGTCCAGCATCCAGTCGGATGCACCCTGCGGAATGCCGAGATCGAGCACCTTGACGTCCGACCCCCATAGAATGTCGCCCATGCCTTCGAGTACGTAGGCAAGGCCGAGGGTCGCCATGAACAGGATGATGGGCTCCTGGTTGACCAGGTGACGCAGCATTATCCGTTCGATCAGCCAGGCCAGCGCGATCATGACGACGATGGTGCCGATGATGGCGAGCCAGATCGGAAATCCGAACTTCTCCATCAGTCCAACCAGCGTCAGCGCCGCGAACAGCGCCATCACGCCCTGGGCAAAATTGAATATACCGGAGGCCTTGAAGATCAGCACGAAACCCAGTGCGACCAGTGAATACATGACGCCGGCCATCATGCCGCTCAGCGTGACTTCGATGAAAAACAACATCAGGCTCTAGCCTCAGTGCTCATGCGGCACCCCCAGGTATGCA
>JAASSH010000189.1 GCA_021767985.1 Gammaproteobacteria bacterium
CTGCCGGACAGGTGTGCTCGAACGCGCCCAGCGATTCGTGATACCAGCGAAACAGTACCTGCTGCGCGCTGCCCTCGATATATGGCACGTGGATCTTGATCACCGCGTTCTGGCCGATGCGATCGAGCCGGCCGATGCGCTGCTCCAGCAGGTCCGGGTTCAACGGCAGATCGTACAGCACCAGGTGATGCGCAAACTGGAAATTACGGCCCTCGCTGCCGATCTCGGAGCAAATCAGAACCTGGGCGCCATCTTCGGGATCGGCAAACCAGGCGGCGGCGCGATCGCGCTCGACCAGCGACATACCCTCGTGAAACAGCGCGGCGCGAATCCCGAATTCCTGTTTCATGCGAGCAACGAGATGCTGCGCCGATTCCGACGCGGCCGTTATCACCAGCACCTTGCGGCCGCGGTACTCGCGCAGAAATTGCCCCAGCCACGAGGCATAGGCATCGACGCCGGGTTCGAGCTGCACCGGGTGTACCTCGCGCTCCGGAAAACCGGTGACCACGTGACGCGTATTGCGAAACAGCACGCGACCGGTGCCGTGCCGGTCCAGCAGATCATCCAGCTGCTGACCCGCGTCAGGGTCCGACAGCAAGGTTTCCGCCTGCTCGGCAAGCCTCCGGTAACCTTGTTCTTCCTGCAGAAAACGCTCCAGGCTGGCGAAGCGATCCGGGTCGAGCAGGCGCAGGCGGGCGAAATGACTCTGCTTGCCGAGCTGTTCCGGAGTCGCGGTCAACAGCAACAGGCCGACGGTATTCTCCGCCAGGCTTTCGACCAGTCGATACTCGTCGCTGGCAAGTTCCGGCGTCCACGTCAAATGATGAGCCTCGTCGACCACCAGCAGATCCCACTCACCGGCGCAGGCCTGTGCCGCCCGGTTCGGCTCACTGACCAAATATTCCAGGCTGCACAACACCAATTGCTCGCTATGAAACGGATTTTCGCCGTCATCGAAATCTTCTGTCTCGGATTCGGGATCTTCGAAACGCGCTGCGCCGAAGATGCTGAACATTAGATTGAAGCGGCGCAGCATTTCCACCAGCCATTGATGCACCAGCGACTCGGGGACCACGATCAACACCCGGCGCGCGCGCTCGAGCAATAACTGCTGGTGGAGAATCAATCCGGCCTCGATGGTTTTACCCAGCCCGACCTCGTCCGCCAGCAGAACGCGCGGCGCATAGCGGCGCGATACTTCGTGCGCGATATACAGCTGATGCGCGATCAGGCTGGTGCGACTGCCGGCCAGCCCGAACACGGCCGACTGCTGCAGGCTATTCGCGATTTCGCGGGTTTTGCAGCGCAGGCTGAACCATTTGTTGCGGTCGACCTGCGCGTTGAGCAGCCGTTCCGCTGGCTGGTTGAGCTGCAGGAAATTACTCAGGCGGCCCTCTGGCAGATCGGCGGCGTTACCGTGCTCGTCTGCGCACTGGTAAACGATCAGACCGCTGGATTCGCTTAATCCCAGGACCTGCAAATTTTCGCCGCCGTGTTTTTCGACCCAGTCCCCCTCGCGGAAACGCACCCTGGTCAAGGGCGCGTCGGCCCGGGCGTAGATACGGGTTTCCCCGGTCGCGGGGAAAATAATGCTTACGGTACGGTGTTCGATTTCGATCACCATGCCAAGGCCGAGATGGAGTTCGGCGGCGCTGATCCAGCGCTGGCCGATGACAAAATCCTGCATATCAACAACGGTCCAAAATTCCCGGCGCGATTATAACAGGCGGGCCCGGCTTTCCCAGCATGGCGCATCGTCATCGCTATAAGTCCGACACGCGCCGCCAGTCCAGGCTTGCAGTTGCCAGGTATCTTGCACAGAATGCTCGCATGATTAGAGTCGAGACGAGTGGATATTTTATTACCGGATCCGATACCGATGTCGGCAAGACCTACATCGCCTGCCAGATCGTGCAACAGCTAGCCGCAGCCGGCCTCGAGGTTGAGACCCGCAAACCCGCCGAATCCGGCTGCCGTCCCGGACCCGGAGGCGAAATGCTGACCAACGACGCGGCTGCACTGCAGCGCGCCAACGGCGACCGGGAGCCGATCGAGCGCATAAGCCCTTACCGCTTCCGCGCGGCGCTGGCGCCGCATCGTGCGGCACGCCTGGAAGGGCACAGGCTGCTGATAGAAAACCTGATCGACGCCTGCTCGCGCGATCATGCCGATCGCTGCCTGATCGTCGAAGGCGCGGGTGGCTTTTACTCGCCGCTCGCGGAGAACGGCCTGAACGCAGACCTGGCCGGAACCTTGCAGCTGCCGGTAATCATCGTGGTCCACGATCGAATCGGCGCGGTAAACCAGGCCCTGATGACGACACAGGCGGTGACGAGCCGCCATCTGCGCGTGGCGGCGATTATCCTGAATCAGGTTACCCCGATTACCGACCCCGACATGGATAACGCGGCCGATCTGCAGGCCCATTGTGACCTGCCGGTGTTTCGCTGCGAACACGGCGCGCTACTGCCGCCGCTATTCGAGGCGGCAGATGGCTAGATCCAGCCTCGACCGCTGGCTGGCTCCCTGGGTTTTTGTACTGACCGGCGTCGTTTTTAATATTCTGTCTGCGTTGATCACCCATTATTTCATCGGCCTCAACAACGACCAGATCAACATTATCGACCGCGAGATCCAGCAGAAACAAGTCCTGATCGACAGCCTGTGGCAGTCCAGGATCGAGGTCGAGCGTAAAAAGGAATTTTTCATCCTGCTGCTGGCGGACAAGCCCGCTGCGACCGAAATAACCGAATCCTATTACCGGAAATACCTGGCCGAAGTACAAGATACCTACGACCTGAAAGATTTTGCAGCGCTCGTGCAACAGCCTGCCGATGTCGATCTGAAACTGTTGCTGGATTTGAGCGACGCGGCGCAGCAATCGATAATCGAATCCATCAACAACACTTATTTCGAAACCCTAGAACTGCAGGAACGAAAAATGCCGCTCGAAGGCGATAATTCGCGCCTGTTCAGTATCGCGATCTTTCTGCAGGTAATCGGCCTGATCCTGGTACTGGCACGGGACCTGCGGCGACACTGACGGCTGATGAACAGGGGCTACGCGGTAATCCTCACCGGTTACATCGGCTGGGGACTGTTTCCACTCTACTGGGCGCTGTTAACCCACGTGCCGGCACTCGAGGTTCTGCTGCACCGCATGCTGTGGTCGGCGCCGGTACTATTGTTGCTGGTACTGCTTAGCGAGCGCAGGAGATCACAGGTCGCCGCCGCGCTGACATCCTGGCGCGAATTGAAATGGCTGGCGCTATCAGGCCTGGTGGTCAGCCTGAACTGGGGTATTTACATCTGGGCGGTCGCCAATCATCGAGTAGTCGAGGCCAGCATGGGATACTTCCTGACGCCGCTGCTGAACGTGCTGGCAGGTGTCATCGTTTTCAAGGAAAAACTCGGCCGTGCCAACGTTATCGCGATTCTGTGCGCCGCCGCCGGCGTCGCCTACTATTTTCTCAGCACGTCGATTCTGCCCTGGGTGGTACTCGCGGTTGGATTCAGCTTCGCGCTCTACGGCTTGCTACGCAAGCAAATGGCAACCAATGCGGTGCCGGGGCTGCTCGTCGAAATACTGCTGCTGCTTCCGTTTACCCTGGCGCTGATCCTGTGGCTGCATCACCGGGGGGACGCGACGTTCCTGAACCAGGCCCGGGCGACGGACATGTTATTGATTCTTGCAGGACCGGTAACGGTGCTGCCGCTCGCGTTTTTCACCGCCGGTACCCGCATGCTGCCGATGACGACCGTGGGCATCCTGTTTTACGTCACGCCGTCGTTACAGTTCTTCTGCGGGGTGGTGCTGCTCGGCGAAGCCTTTAACCTCGACAAGCTGCTCGGCTTTATCGGTATCTGGATCGGGCTCGCGATTTTCAGCTATAGACTGCTGGCGACGCGTAAGGCCGATGCCGCCGAGGTGACCTAGCCGGGCTGGACGCTGCCAAGGGGACTAGGCGATGAAGTCGGGCATATTGCCGACTTCGACGATTTTCATCGCGTTGGTGCCACCGCCGGTACCCATCAGGTCGCCCTTGGTGATGATGACCAGGTCGCCGTCGGCGATAATGCCCTGTTTCTTCATCAGTTCGACCGCTTCCTGGTTGGCTTCGGCATGATTGGTATGAATCGTCGGAAAGTCGACCGGGAACACGCCGCGGTAAAGGTTGACCTTGCGGTTGGTAGACCGATGGCGCGACAACGCAAAAATGGGGATGCCGGAACTGATGCGAGACATCCACAGCGCCGTCGAACCGGACTCGGTCAGCGATGCGATCGCACGCACACTCAGGTGGTTGGCGGTATACATGGTGGCCATCGCGATGGCTTCATCGACGCGCTCGAAGGTGTCGTCGAGCCGATGCCTGGATTTTATCGCGCGGCTGTGCTGTTCGGCGTTGAGGCAGATATCCGACATCGATCTTACGGTCTCGCTCGGGTAGGTGCCGGTCGCCGTTTCGGCCGACAGCATGACCGCGTCGGTACCGTCGAGCACCGCGTTGGCAACATCGAACACCTCGGCGCGCGTCGGTATCGGGTTGTCGCGCATCGATTCCATCATTTGGGTCGCGGTAATCACGACACAGTTCATACTGCGCGCTTTACTGATGATCTGTTTTTGCACCGCGGGCAGCTTGGCGTCACCAATCTCGACGCCCAGGTCGCCACGCGCGATCATGATCGCGTCCGACGTCTGGATGATTTCCTCGAGATTATCGAGCGCCTCGGCGCGCTCGATCTTGGCTACCAGCCCGGCCGAGCAGCCCTCGGCGTCGAGCAAACGGCGCGCCTGTATCATATCTGCGGCGTTCCTCGGGAACGATACCGCAAGATAGTCGGCATCGATCAGCGCCGCCGTTTTCACGTCAGCCTGATCCTTGTCGGTAAGTACCTCGGCGGTTAACCCCCCACCCTTGAGGTTTATACCCTTGTTGTCCGAAAGCTCGCCGCCCACCCGCACGGTGCAGTCGATGCGCGGCCCTTCGACCGTGTCGACCTGCAGCACGATACGGCCGTCGTCGAGCATCAGGATGTCTTCGCTTTCGACATCCTGCGCCAGTTTCTCGTAAGTGACACCGACCTGCTCGCTGTCGCCCTCACCGTCCGGGCATTCGATGTTGAGGCAAAAGCGGTCGCCGACGGCCAGATCGATGCTGCCGGCCTTGAATTTCTTCAGGCGAATCTTTGGTCCCTGCAGGTCGGCCAGTATTGCCAGGTGGCGATTATTTTCGAGACCGATGCGTCTAATCTTCTCGGCCCGCGCCTTGTGTTCTTCGGGCGTGCCGTGGGAAAAGTTGAGGCGCACCACGTCGACACCGGCCTTGATCAGGCTGTCGATTGCGGCATCGGATTCGGTCGCGGGCCCCAGGGTCGCCACGATTTTCGTTCTACGCAGAACTGCTCTCATAGTCTGAGTACCTTTGTTCCAGCATCGCTACCGCCGGCAGTTGTTTACCTTCCAGGAA
>JAASSH010000013.1 GCA_021767985.1 Gammaproteobacteria bacterium
AAGTCGCTGCCCATCCAGCTCTGGTTCATCATCGACGACGGCACCTTGAGTACCCGATTGATCTTGGGTGAAAAAGTCCACATGTTCTGGTCCTTGACCAGGGTGCCATTGCCGGCGTCGCGCTTCGGCTCGGTGACGCGCACCAGCGACAGCTTGTCACCCTCGGTCCAGGCCTGCATCGAGAAACTGCGCTCCCAGTCGCTGCGGTGAATAACCATGGTCATTTCGGAATACGAGGTAACGCCGCGCCAGTGCTCCATCGCCGCACGAATCAGGTCACGCGGATCCGGCGCAACGCTTTCGCTTGCGGACAGCGCTGACGATGCGCCGGACAGCAAAAGCAGGCAGCACAGATTGAGCATCGTGGTTGAAAGTCTTGTCGCCATCGCCAGCATTTTCTCCCTTGGGTCAACGTTGCCGTCGACCGGCCAATTAGCGCAATGCTACCAGTCTAACAGCGCTTTATTTACCGATCCTGAACAGTGATTTTGCCTGGCCGTATACTATGCGGCGTATTTAACGGGGACATTGAGCCAGATCAACTCGAATACCGCGAGCTGTTGCTAGATTTTCGGGTCCACCGGAGTATATTGGTAAAAAACCAGCCGAGGACTACATCGCCATGAGTAACGAAGTCAAAGACAACCTGAAAAGCCAGTCAACCTGGAAGCGCGGTCTGTACATGTTGCTGTACATTATCTTTTCCAGGATCGCCGAAGTGGTGCTGGGCATGGTCGTCCTGTTTCAGTTCCTGCTCAAGCTGTTCACCGGCGAGACCAACGATCGCCTGCTCAAACTGGGCCAGGGGCTCAGCACCTACCTTTACCAGGCTTTTCAGTTCCTGACCTACAATTCGGAGTATCTTCCCTATCCGTTCGGCGCCTGGCCCAAAGGCGAACCCAAGCCGGCGAAGATCAGCGATCAGAGTGAAACCAGCACGGACTAAAACGGGACGCTGCGGGTCATCCATGCGGGCACTGCTTGCGGTCTTGCTGTTAGCGCTCCCCTGCGCCACGCTGGCGGTGAGCGCCGCGGGTGAGCGCGTTACCGAGCGGGGTACGATCAACGACGATTATTACGGCGCCGGCGGCGTGGTCGATATCGATGCCGATATCGACGGCGACGTCATCGTCGCGGGCGGCGAACTGCTGATCGGTCATCGGGTGACGGGCGATCTGATCGCGGCCGGCGGCTCGTTGAGAATTCGTGGCGCCTTCGATGACGACGTTCGTATCAGCGGCGGTGAACTCGATATCGACGCCCGTATCGGCGACGACCTGGTCGCCAGCGGCGGCACCATATACCTGGGTGGGACGACGACGGTTGGCGGGGATGCCTGGCTGGCCGGCGGCGAGGTTCACGTCGCAGGAACGATCAGCGGCGATCTCAAGGTCATCGGCGGCGAAATTCGCCTGTCCGGTATCGTGCAGGGCGACGTCGAGCTCGAAGGCGGGGAGATCGAGATCCTGGACAGCGCGCAGATCGCCGGCAACCTGAAGTACAGCAGCCCGCAACCGGCGGTTACCGCGAGCGAGGCCCGAATCGACGGGCAGATCGACTACCAGGCGGGCGAGTCGAAATACGCCGATCGCGGTTTCGGGCTGTTTTTTTCGATTACGCTGGTGGTTGCCAGTATCCTGTTTTACCTGCTGTTTCCGCATTACACGGTGGCTTCGGTGCGGCGTATTTCCGCAGATCCGGTTACCAGCCTGGGGCTCGGTTTCGCGTTCCTGGTGGTTACCCCGATGCTGGCGTTGTTCCTGATGTTAATCGTGCTCGGGCTGTGGATAGGATTGAGCGTGCTGGCGCTCTATTGCGTGGCGTTGCTGGCAGGTTTCCTGATCGCCTGCTTCTTCGTGGCCGAGCGCGGTGCGAAGCTGTTCAAGCAGGATATCACGTCACGCACGCGGCGCCTGATCTCGGTCATCGTCGCCATTTTCGTGCTTGGCCTGGTGCAGACGATTCCGCTGCTGGGCGGATTGCTATTGTTTATCCTGATGTTGCTCGGCCTGGGTGCGGGACTGGTACAGCTGCGCTACGTTTACCGGGCGCCGTCTGCCGAATCGTAATACTGCAGGCATTCAGCCTCGCGTCCGCGCACCACGCGCCGTCCCTGCAGGCTGCCGTGGGTTTCGGTGACCACGGTGTGTTGCCCCTCGCGATGGTGATCGTCGTAGAAGTAAATCACGACCCAGTCCCCGGTGCGCCCGAGCTGATGCGCGCGCGCCGTGTTGGAGTAGAGCGCGGTGAAATGCCAGTGATCGCGCGTGGTATGCAGAATCGGTAACCAGGCCCGGTTTTCCGGGTTGAAACGTTTCGGGGTAATCATTGGCAGCTTGCCCGCCGCCGCTTTTTGCCGATATTCGTCGTCGACGCGTAATATCAGCTTAACCGCGGGGCCGTTGCTGACCGGGGCGGACCTGACGGGTCGGCGTTGCTCGTCCAGGTGTTTTTGCAGCCAGGCTTCGATCGCCTCGCGTCGTTTACGGCCGAGTCCCTCGACGCGCGCCAGCTGGCCCTGGCGTGCCGCGTTCTCCAGCGCTTCGAGGCTGTCGACGTGCAGGGCGTCATGGATGCGTTCCGCCAGTGCTCGGCCGACCGTCGGAATCGAGCGAAACAACTCGACCGGGTCGCTGACACCCTTGAGATTCTCGAGACGTGACATGCGCCCGGTGGCGATATATTCGTAGATCGAGCGCGCAATCCCTTCACCGATGCCCGGCAGTGCGACCAGTCCTTCGAGGCCGCTGGATTGCATCAGTTCGGCGACGTTTTGCCCGAGATTGTCGAGCGTATCGGCGGCGTGGCGATAGGCGTTGACGCGAAACGGGTTGGCCTGCTGTGATTTCAGCAGGTCGGCGATTTCACGCAGCCGGGTGGCTACCTCGTGGTTGAAAGCCTGCATGGCAAGCACTCCCTTAACCGGGCCGTTTCGAAGAAGTATCGAGTATACCGGGGATAGCGATGCAACAGGCTTGATCTGTATCATCGATACGGGCGATAAGACAGTTTTGCGAAGTGATTTCGAACCTGTAACGTCTTGATCGAGCGGTACTATCCTTACAGCCGGGTTGAAGTTCAGGACGACGTCACCAGGGTAAACCGGGACGCCAGCCGTGGTGGCCGGTATTACTGCTATACTTCCCTTAGCCCTGTAAAGTCGCTCATCGATCCCAGGTTGGATTCGTGGCAAGGCACTAGCGCTAACCTGACCTGCAATTATTTGCCAGGCTTCACCAGTCTAATCGGGATTCACGATGAATTTAACAACACGAATTAACCTGATTCTGGGCGCAATTTTTTTGCTCGGACTGGTGCTGGTCATAGTGGTGGTTTCCTACAGCCTGCCGGCTGAACTGGCCAGTAAGACCCTCGTCAGTTTCATCGTATCCATGGCCGCCATATTTCTGATCCTTTTCCTGGTAATTAACATCGTTATCCGCAGGCTCGTGTTGAAGCCGGTATCGCAGGTCGTCCGCATGGCTGACGAAATCAGTGATGGCAACCTGCGCAACCCGGAAATCAAGGTGACCGGCAACGATGAAATTGCCGAAATGCTGCACGCGTTCAATCGCATGCGGCGCAGCATGATCAAGCTGGCCCAGATGATGCAAAGGCTGAAGGCGCAGGGCAATACCAAGACCTGAGCAGGTTCCTCGAATCGGGGCCGGTGGGTATCGGTCTGCCTGCCATTAACTTCAAAAACCTTCGCCACGCCGGTGACTCTATACTGTGAACTGATTAATATCCGGTTCAGTTAGCATGACTTATCATGAAGCCCGGTTATCTGAGGTCCGCGAGTGCCGATGGCAAAACCAGCCGACATCGATCTGAGCGCTATTCTCGGCAGAATGCAGAATCGGCGCGAGTTTATCCAGCTGCTTGGCAGGGGCCTGGGTTATAGCGCGCTCGCCACGGTGTTACCCGCCTGTGGCGGTGGCGGCGGTGGCGGCTCGGATTCCGACGATGACCTCCCGCAGGTACCGGCCCAATCGCCAGTTCCGAAACCGTCGGCCGAATACACGGTGCTCAAGCGCACCAGCTTTGGCCCGCATCGCGACGAGCTCACCTCGATTCAGAACCTCGGCATCGATAATTACCTCGAACAGCAAATGGATTACCTGGGCATAAACGACGGCAGCCTCGAAGCCGATATCCAGGCGCTGTTCCCGCTAAGCACGCAAACGCCGTTGCAGTTACTGGGCGGATTCCCGGATAATATCTTCGACGTTGCCTCGCAAATGGTTGCGGCAACCCAGTATCGCCAGATGTTCAGCAAGCGCCAGCTGTTCGAGATCATGGTCGAGTTCTGGAGCGATCATTTCAACATCCACCTGGTCAACGGCCTCGGCCCGACCCTGAAGCCCTACGACGACCAGCAGGTAATTCGCCAGCACGCGCTCGGTAATTTTCGCGACCTGTTGCACGCCTCGGCGAAAAGCACCGCGATGTTGTTTTACCTGGACAACTTTTTCAACCAGGCGGTAGCGCCAAACGAAAACTACGCGCGCGAGCTGATGGAGCTGCATACGCTCGGAGTCGACGGTGGATACTCGGAGTTCGATGTCAAGGAGGTCGCGCGCTGCTTCACCGGGTGGACCTTGCGATTCCCGGGTGATCCGGGCGGCGACTATGGCGAATTCGTTTATGTCGACGCGATTCACGATAAGCAGGCCAAGCTGCTGCTGGGCAACAGCATCGCGGCCGGCGGCGGCCAGGACGATGGCGAGCAGGTGCTCGATATTCTGGCCGCGCATCCTTCGACGGCGCGTTTCATCGCCACCAAGCTGTGCCGGCGTTTTATCAGCGACGACCCGCCGCAGGCGGCGATCGACGCGGTGGCAACGGCTTTCACGGCTTCCAATGGCGATATCAGGGACACGCTGCGCGCGCTGTTCGCGAGCCCCGATTTTCTCGCCGACGCCGATCTTAAGTTTACCCGGCCGAGTGAATACCTGGCCGGGGTAGTGCGCGCGCTGGCGCCCGATACCCCCTATCCGCCCGATAACGGACTGTTCTGGTTTTACGTGCAAAACACGCTGGGTCAGTTACCGTTCTACTGGCCCACACCGGACGGTTACCCGGACCTGCAGAGCTACTGGGCCAGCACCGGTGGTTTGCTGAATCGCTGGCGCATTTCGTTTTTGAGCTTTGCCGGCCTGATTCCGGGTGTCGACGTGATACAGATCGATTACCCGGCCATGCTGAACGGTGCCGATACCATCGACACCGTCGTCGACGCGATTACCGATGCGGTGCTGATGCGACCGCTGGCAGACGCGGATCGCGGGGTTATTGTCGAATGGCTCGAGGGCGAGCTCGGTGTAACCGCGGACGACGTGCTGGCGCCAACCCAACCCGAGCAGGCTTCGGCGCTGGTGGCCGCGGTGTTGATCAGCTCGGTCTATTTTCAATTACGCTAGGAGAGAGCGGTGACATCTGGCGACAACATTGCGGCACACCCCTCGATTCCGGCGGATCGCGATATCCTGGTCTGTATCTTCCAGCGCGGCGCGGCCGACGGTCTCAATGCGCTTGCGCCCTATAGCGATGCCAATTACTACGTCCATCGTCCGACTATCGCCTTACCCGCACCCGCGCCCGGCAATCCGAATAGCGGCATCTATGTCAACGACGACTACGCGCTGCATCCGGCGCTGGCCCCGCTGAAGCCGGTGTACGATGCGGGTGATCTTGCGCTGGTGCACGCTACCGGTGTTCCGCACCAGATCCGATCCCATTTCTCCGCGCAGAACCTGATCGAGCGCGGCGTGGTCGAAAAAACCGGCCCCACGACCGGCTGGCTGGGGCGCCACCTGGCGCTGAGCCCTGCCGCGTCGAGTTCGGCGTTTCGAGCCATTTCGATCAGCGGTAACGTGCCGGTAGCGCTGAGCGGGGCCGTGGAGCCGCTCGCGATCGACAACCTGAACGACTTTGGTTTCGACCAGGATATTCTCGATTCGGGTTATCCCGAGGTGCTGGCGGACCTGTTTCATGCTGGGGTGCCCTTCGCCGGGCCGGCCAATGCCGCGCTTGCCGCGATGGAAGAGCTGCAGGCCGCTGACTTGCCTTCGATAACCCCCGACAACGGCGCGGTGTATCCAGCCAACAGTGCGCTCGGCGCAAAAATGCTGCAGGCGGCCCAGCTGATCAAATCGAATATACCGGTCGAAGTCGTCTGTATCGATTCCGACGGCTGGGATCATCATGAAAGCCTGCAGAATTACATCGATATCTCGTTGACGGAACTGGCCAACGTCCTAAGCGCGTTTTACACCGACATGGGTGCCGGCATGGCGCGCATCAGCGTGCTGGTTTATACCGAATTCGGACGGCGCATCGCCGAAAACGGGTCGTTGGGCACCGACCACGGCACCGGCAGCCTGGCTTATCTGATGGGTGGTGGTGTAAACGGCGGCCAGGTTATCAGCGATTGGCCGGGGCTTGATATCGGCGACAACGAGGATTTGCAGATCACCACCGATTTGCGCAGCGTGATTGCCGAGATGCTCGACAAGCGCCTCGGCGGCACTAATGTCGCCACGGTCTTCCCGGGCTTCAGTGGCCCCACCACGGTCGGCGCTTTCCTGGACTGAATACTGGCGCGTCGCGTCAGGCAATCGTCGACCCTGCCGGCTGGCTTTTGCCAGGCGCGTTGCCGTCGAGTTGCGACCTCGCGCGTTCGCCGCTGCTGGTGCCGATTCGATCTCGATAGGGATGGCCAATAGTCTGTATTAAACCTTGATGACGGACGAGCGTATATCTTGTGAATAAGCAGCGGCATGGCTATGATGCTCGGTCTAAAACATAGGACTTGCGAGGTTTCTCATGAAAGTTTGTGTACTCGGCGCCGCAGGTGGAATCGGTCAGCCGCTTTCTTTGTTACTCAAGCTGCAGCTCCCCGCCGGCAGCGAGTTGTCGCTTTACGACGTGGCGCCGTTCACCCCCGGGGTCGCGGTCGACCTGAGCCATATCCCGACCGACGTCTGCGTCACCGGCTACGTCGGTGACGACGTCGAAGCCGCGATGCAGGATGCGGACATCGTCGTGATCCCGGCCGGCGTACCGCGCAAGCCCGGCATGACGCGTGACGATCTGTTCAACATGAACGCGGGTATCGTCAAGAAACTGGTCGGTGTCGGTGCCAAGGCCTGCCCCGGGGCCTGTTTTGCGATCGTTACCAATCCGGTTAACTCGACCGTTCCGATCGCGGCCGAAGTGCTGAAGTCGGCCGGTGTCTACGACAAGCGCAAGCTGTTCGGTGTTACCACCCTCGACGTCATTCGTTCCAATACTTTCGTCGCACAAACCGTCGGGAAAAGCACCGACGAGGTCAACGTCAACGTGATCGGCGGCCATAGCGGCGTAACCATTCTGCCGCTATTGTCCAGCATCCCCGGGGTCGAACTGGCCCAGGCGGATATCGAGGCGCTGACCCCGCGCATCCAGGAAGCCGGCACCGAGGTGGTCGAAGCCAAGGCGGGCGCGGGTTCCGCGACCCTGTCGATGGCACAGGCGGCGGCGCGCTTCACCATGTCGCTGGTTGCCGCGATGAACGGCGAGGCCGTGACCGAGTGCTGTTACGTTCAGGTTGGTGATGACGGCAGCAGCTTTCATGCGCAACCGGTAGTGCTCGGTAAGGATGGGGTCGACTCGATTCCGGAAATTCCGCCGCTTAGCGATTATGAGCAAAAAGTGCTCGACGACATGCGCGAAACGCTCGCTGGCAATATCAAGAAAGGCATCGAATTCGCCAACGCAGAGTAGCATTTGTCTTAATCGGGAATCGAGTGAGATCCCGGATCAGGCTCGCAGCAGGACCTCGATTCAGGCCAGGCGCCGCTCCCGCGGCGCCCTGGCATTGCGACTGCCCCGGCTGGTATCAGCCTCGGGCCTGCCATTGCGACTCCACACCATTGAACTATTCCTGGTTTGAAATGTTAAACTCACAGGTCAGGTTCAGGGAGAAGACGATGCGATTTTCTATAATTTTAATATCGACGTTACTGGTGTTCGGCTGCAGTTCTAAGAGCACGCAGGAGACCGAAGCCGAAGTCATCGTCAAAGTCGGCATCATCGCCGACAAGGAAGACGTCGACATGGATCAGGTCGAAACGGGTACCGGCAGCACCAGGACCAGTGTTTATGGCTCGATATCGGGCGGTAGCAGCGGTAGCCGAGTCTCGATCGGGCTTGGATTCCTGCTCGGAGGCTTCTCGTCGGGAAGCTCGGATCCCGAGCCGGTGCGGTACGAAATCGACCTGGTCGACGACGGTCAGATGACCATTTACCACGACAGCAAGGACTTCGAAGTCGGCGACTGCGTCAAGATCACGGTACACCCCGACGAGAAAAAATACCCGCCGACGATGAAGCGCAACAAGGGCGGCTGCTAAAAAAGCCCGTCCTCCCCCATCAACCATTAATTCTGGGTCAGAGTAAAAACTCGCATCCGCCGTGTTTTTACTCTGACCCAGAACTATTTTGGGAGAGTTTGTATATTACTCGGAGTGAGTATCGTTATTACAGGTCCTTGACCAGTCGCAGCGCGTCGTAAATCGCCGCGTGAATATTGCGCGAGGCAACCGCGTCGCCAATTCTGAAAAGTTTGAATTTACCGTCGGCGTTGCGCTCGACCGCCTGGGTCCGGCCGTCGATGAGGGCGTTGTAATCGACCTCTCCGAGGTTGCTCGATAGCGGTTTCAGCGCGAAATAAACTTTGTCCAGCGGCAGGGTGCCGTGCTCGACGACGAGCTGGTCGACCAGTCGCTCGCAGGTGAAATCACCATAGTCGCTGCCCAGCGTGACGCGAATACGGTCACCCTCGGGGCTCGCGTGCAGGGCGCGACGGCACAAAGTAAAGGTCACGTCCAGCGGCAGCAGCTTGCGCATGTAGGGCGTCAGGTTGGTGCCGCCGATATCGGGTGCGATCTGGCGCTCTGGCGTTACGTACTCGAGCCTGGCGCCGCTGGCGGCAATGATCTCTGCCGCCTGCATGCCGGGGTGATCGGCGCCGTCGTCGAACAGCAGTACCTCTTTCCCGGGTGCAATATCGCCCGCGATGATGTCGCGCGCGGAGACCGCGAGCTCGTTGCCGGTTTTGAGCAGTTCGGTATCTGGCAGGCCGCCGCTGGCAATGATGACGACAGCGGGACCCTCGGCCAGGATCTCATCGGCCTCCGCGTAGCTGTTGAAGCGAAACTCGACCCCGGCCTGTTCGCACTGCTCGACGCGCCAGTCGACGATGCCGATCATTTCACGCCGGCGTGGCGACTGAGTCATTAACAGTACCTGGCCTCCCGGTTTAGGTGTGGCCTCGAACACGATGACCCGGTGGCCGCGCTCCGCGCCGACGCGGGCCGCTTCCAGCCCCGCGGGGCCCGCGCCAACGATAACCATCTTGCCGGGCCTGTCGCTCTGGCTGCTGATCTGGTGCGGCATCGTCGCCTCGCGCCCGGTGGCCGGGTTGTGAATGCACAGTGCTTCGCCGGCCAGGTATATCCGATCCAGGCAGTAGGTGGCGCCGACGCAGGGGCGGATGTCCTGTTCGCGGCCTTCGGTCAGCTTCTGCACGATCAACGGGTCGGCGATGTGCGCCCGCGCCATCCCTACCATGTCGAGTTTGCCGCTGGCGACCGCGTGCCGCGCGGTGGCGATATCGGCGATCTTGGCGGCATGAAACACGGGAAATTTCGTCTCCGCACGCACTTCGCCGGCGAAGTCCAGGTGCGGCGAGGCGGGCATGCCCTGCACCGGGATGATATCGGTCAGCGCCGCATCGGTATCGATGTGGCCGCGAATGACGTTAAGGAAATCGATCTGTCCACTGGCGACCATGCGACGCGCGATCTCGATGCCGACCTCGCGCGTGATGCCGTTTTCCATCTGCTCGTCGATAACCAGCCGCAGGCCGACGATGAAGTCGGGCGATACCCGAGCGCGTATCGCGTCGAGAATAAGGTGGGTAAAGCGCAGGCGGTTGTCGAGGCTGCCGCCCCAGTCGTCTTCACGGAAGTTGGTGACCGGTGACCAGAACTGGTCTATCAGGTGCCCGTAGCACTGCAACTCGATGCCGTCGAGCCCTGCCGCCTGCATGTGCTCGGCGGCGAGCGCGTAATCGGCGACGATGCGCTCGATGTCCCAGTCTTCGATGATCTTGGGAAAAGCGCGATGCGCGGGTTCACGCACTCCGGAAGGCGACACGGTGGGTAGCCAGTCGGCCTGACCCCAGTGCGCGCGGCGTCCGAGATGGGTGAGCTGGATCATGACCTTGCAGTCGTGTTCGTGACAACTGTCGACCAGTTCGCGCATCCACGGTACGACCTCTTCCCGGTAAGCGAGGATATTGCCGAACGCGGGCGGACTGTCTTTCGATACCAGTGCCGAACCGGCGGTCATGGTCATCGCCAGGCCCGCCCGCGCGCGCGCCGCGTGATACAGGCGATAGCGCTCTTTCGGCATGCCGTCGTCGGTGTAGGCGGGTTCATGCGATGAAGTCATGAGCCGGTTTTTGAGCGTCAGGTGCTTGAGCTGAAACGGTTGCAGCAGGGGGTCGTTGCCGGACATCGCGTCTTCCGCATTTGTTTGAACCGCCGCCAATGGTAGCAGCTGCAGCGAGCGCTCGACAATCTCGGGACGGGAGACTCCAAACCACGATCCGAGCGCGCCCACGAATCGGATTTCATGCTAACCTGCGGCAATGAGCGATGACAAAATCTCGATCAACGAGGCAATCGATGCGGCCCTGAAGCTCGATGGGAATCCGGACAACGTCAGGGCGTTCTACGATGACTGGGCACAACGCTACGATATCGATACCAGCAGCGTCGACTATAATGCGCCGGCGATTTCCGCCAGGCTATTGCAGCAATCTCTCGCTGATACCGACGCCCGCCTGCTCGATGCGGGCTGCGGTACCGGCCTCGTCGGGGTCGAGCTGGGAAATCTCGGGTATCGCGATATCGAAGGTTTCGATCTTTCCGAGTCGATGGCGCAGCGGGCGCATGCGACCGGAGCCTACCGACAGGTTAAGGGTGGTATCGACATGATGCAGGCCACGCGGAGTTACCAGGCCGAAGCCTACGATGCGGTGTTGTCGGTGGGTGTCTTCACGCTTGGCCACGTGCCGCCCGAGGCCCTGCTGGTGCTGCTGGCGCTGGCCCGGCCGGGCGGCTTGCTGGTAATTTCCACGCGCACGCATTATTACGATCAAACCGATTTCCAGCAGCAGGTAGATGAACTGCTTGGCGACGGTAGGATCGAGTTACTGAAGCTGCTCGAGGACGCGCCCTACAACAAGGACGGTGCGGCGCACTACTGGGTTTTCAGCAAGCTCGGTTGATCGTGGCGTTTGTGTTTCCGGATCGGTAAGGGTGTCACGACCCGTACTGTCGAGGAAACAGGGCGGTTAAAATTGCGCCGCAGCCAGGCTGCATTCTTTGATTGTATCCGTGCCCCGGTTCTAGTTAAATAATCGACCCTGAATCCTGGCGACAAGCGGCCACTATCGGAGAGCGAGACGATGCCATCCCAGCAATTGAATGTGATCAGCCACTGCGAAAAATCACCCTGGTTTTCGTGCACCTGGAATGACAAAGCGTTTTACGGCGAGTATGCGGGACGGCTGGTATTGTTGTCTATCGGCAACGACACCGTCGAGGAGTACTGGGCGTTGCGTAAATCGGTCGGTTTGTTCGACGTGCCGGAACGACCGGTCGAAATCAGGGGCCGCGACGCGGTTAAATTTCTGAACCACATGTTGACCCGCCCGATAGATCGGCTGCGGGTCGGGCGCGGCAGCTATGGCCTGTTGTGCCACCAGGGCGGCGGCATGGTTTGCGACGGCATCCTGTTCAAGCTTGCCGAAGATCGTTTCTGGTACGTGCACGCCGATGCCGATGTTTACCTGTGGCTGGTGGCGCATGCCCACGACTACGCGGTCGAAATTCACGATCCCCGGTCCTGGGTGCTGCAGGTGCAGGGTCCCCGCTCGATGGATGTGCTGGCCCGCGCCTGCGATGGCGGGGCGCCGGAAGAGTTCAAGTACTTCGACGCGTTCCAGGGGAGCATGGGTGGACAGCCGGTGCTGGTCAGTCGCACCGGCTGGTCGGCCGAACTCGGTTTCGAAGTCTATAACATGGACCCCGACGTCGACGGCCCCGCCTTGTGGGATCACCTGATCGCGGCCGGAGCCGAGTTCGAAATGGCGGGTTGCAGCCAGCTGGCGATGAATATCCGCCGCATCGAGGGCGGCATACTGAACTATCGCACCGACATGGACTGGCATACGACGCCCTACGATATGGGCCTCGGCATGTTCGTCGACCTGGACAGTCATGACTTCATCGGCCGCGATGCGCTCAGCAAGGCCGACAGGCAGGCGCGCTTTACCGGGTTCAAATGCGAGGGCCGAGCGTTGCGCTATGGTTCCGAGATCCTGTCGGCGGGCGCCCCGGTGGGGCGGGTAACCGCCTACGAAGTCTCGCCCTATCTGCAGTGCGGCGTCGGCTTCGCCCTGTTCGATTCGCCACGGCAAATGCAGGATTCCGGGCTCGTTATTATCGATCGAGACGGCAACGAGTGTCCCATCGAACAGGTCGAGCTGCCGTTTTATGATGCCGAGAAAAACATACCCCGGGGACTGCCTTCGAGCGACGGCGACCCCGACCGGTAACGCTCTGCCAGGGAATCCTGACCATGGTCCACGGCGCCGGTTACTGTTGATCCCGGTGCGAGTCATTACCCCGGTTTTGAGCCCGGGAGAGTTTTTCGAGTCGCTA
>JAASSH010000190.1 GCA_021767985.1 Gammaproteobacteria bacterium
ACTTCTCGATGTTTTTTGCGGTTATGGTCAGCTTGCTCGTGGTCGGCTTGAGCAACATCATCTTGACCGCCTTGCGGCATATCTTTGAAATCTCGCGTTCAAGATTACGCACCCCGGCCTCACGCGTGTAGCGTTGGATGATCTCGAGCACCGCATTTTGCTTGATGTCGATCTCTTCCAGCTTGAGTCCGTTCTCCTTGATCTGCTTAGGGATCAGGTACTTCATCGCGATATTCAGTTTCTCGTCCTCGGTGTAACCCGGAATACGGATTACCTCCATCCGGTCGAGCAACGGTCCGGGTATATTCATACTGTTCGAGGTTGCGACGAACATGGTATCGGACAGATCGAATTCGACCTCCATGTAATGGTCGGCAAAGGTATTGTTCTGTTCCGGATCGAGCACCTCGAGCAGCGCCGAGGCTGGATCGCCACGAAAATCCATCGCCATTTTGTCGATTTCGTCGAGCAGGAACAGCGGATTCCTGACCTTCACCTTCGCAAGGTTCTGGATGATCTTGCCCGGCATGGAGCCAATGTAAGTGCGCCGATGGCCTCTGATCTCGGATTCATCACGCACGCCACCCAACGACATGCGCGAAAACTTGCGATTGGTAGCACGCGCAATCGAGCGACCGATCGAGGTCTTACCGACACCCGGCGGTCCCACCAGGCACAGTATCGGGCCTTTCAGCTTACGCACACGCTGCTGTACCGCAAGGTATTCGAGAATGCGTTCCTTGACCTTCTCGAGCCCGTAATGGTCTTCTTCCAGCACTTTCTCGGCCTGCGCCAGATCGCGCCTGATCTTTGATCGTTTCTTCCACGGTACGCTGACCAGCCAGTCGATGTAATTGCGCACCACGGTGGCCTCGGCCGACATGGGTGACATCATCTTAAGCTTGTTCAGTTCCGAGTCGGCTTTTTCGCGCGCCTCTTTCGGCATACCGGACTCTTCGATTTTCTTTTGCAGATCCTCGACCTCGTTTGGCGCATCGTCCATGTCACCGAGCTCTTTCTGAATCGCCTTCATCTGCTCGTTCAGATAGTACTCACGCTGGCTTTTTTCCATCTGCTGCTTGACTCGACCCCGGATCCGCTTCTCGATCTGCATCAGGTCTATCTCGCCTTCGATCTTGCTCATGATGTGCTCGATGCGCTCGCGCGGATCCTGGATTTCCAGGATTTCCTGCTTTTCGTCCAGTTTCAACGACATATGCGCGGCAATGGTGTCGGCGAGACGGCTGGGATCATCGATTCCGGATAGCGAGGTTAAAATTTCGGGCGGTACTTTCTTGTTCAGCTTGACGTACTGATCGAACAGGTTGAGTACCGAACGCAGCAGCACTTCGGCCTCGCGATCATCGACCAGGCTGGATTTTTCCAGCATCTTGATCGCGGCAGAATAATATTCGTTGGTTTCCAGCAGGCTATCGACGAAAACGCGATCGCCCCCCTCTACCAGCACCTTAATCGTACCGTCAGGGAGTTTCAGCATTTGCAGGATAGTCGACAGGGTGCCTATCTGGTACAAATCCTCCTGCCCGGGATCATCCACTTCTGCATTTTTCTGAGCCAGCAGCAGGATTTTCTTGTTATCGGACATGGCCGCTTCGAGTGCCAGAATCGATTTTTCCCGACCGACGAAAAGCGGGATTACCATATGTGGGTAGACGACCACATCGCGTAACGGCAGAACCGGAATCAGTTGTCTGTCCTGTTGTTCTGCGAGCAGGTTACTCTGATAATCTGACATAGATGCCTCTAGCTTGAAATCTCGAGTTTATATGGGTGTCGAAAATCCGTTTTCAACCCGGCTCTCAACCAGCGATCGAGGCTTACTCGTCAGAAGCCACGCGCTGCATTTCTCCGCCCTCGTAAATGACGTAGGGCTGGGCATGACCTTCGATGACCGCGGCGTCGACAACGACCTTGCTGACGTTATCCATCGCGGGTAAATCGTACATGATTTCTAGCAGGGTATTTTCAAGTATGGTGCGTAACCCGCGCGCGCCGGTTTTTCGCTCCATCGCTTTCTTGGCGACCGCGATAAGGGAATCTGCGCGGAATTCGATCTCACAGCCTTCGATTTCGAACATTTTCTGGTACTGCTTGGTGATCGCGTTTTTCGGCTCTGTCAGAATCTGTACCAGGGCGTTTTCATCCAGCTCCTCCAGCGTGGCCACCACTGGCAAACGTCCGACGAACTCGGGGATCAAACCGTACTTGATCAGATCTTCCGGTTCTACCTTGCTAATCACTTCACCGAACAGGTCCTTCTTGTCCTTGCTTTTCACATCGGCGCCGAAACCGATACCACCTTTTTCCGAACGGTTCAGAATCACCTTATCGAGACCGGCAAAGGCACCGCCACAGATAAACAAAATCTTGCCGGTATCGACCTGCAGGAATTCCTGCTGTGGATGCTTGCGGCCGCCCTGCGGCGGGACTGAAGCGATAGTGCCCTCGATCAACTTCAACAGCGCCTGTTGCACGCCTTCACCCGAGACGTCGCGGGTAATCGAAGGGTTGTCGGATTTGCGCGAAATCTTGTCAATTTCATCGATGTAGACAATGCCGGTCTGGGCTTTTTCGACATCGTAATCGCATTTCTGCAGTAACTTCTGGATAATATTCTCGACATCCTCACCGACATAGCCCGCCTCGGTCAGCGTGGTCGCATCGGCAATCGCGAACGGCACGTTCAGCAGCCTGGCCAAAGTTTCCGCCAGCAGGGTTTTGCCCGAACCGGTTGGGCCAATCAGTAGAATATTACTCTTGGAAAGCTCGATATCGTCCTTGATATGCCCCACTTCAAGGCGCTTGTAGTGGTTGTAGACGGCCACAGAAAGCACCTTTTTGGCGCGGCTCTGACCGATCACGTATTCATCGAGAACTTTGAAAATTTCATGGGGAATCGGCAGTTTGCTTTCGGTATCGTCGCCGCTTTCGTGGATTTCCTCGCGAATTATGTCGTTACAGAGGTCGACACATTCGTCGCAGATAAAAACCGAGGGTCCTGCGATCAGTTTTCGTACTTCATGCTGACTTTTGCCGCAAAATGAGCAATAAAGCAGCTTTTCGTCCTTATTCTTGGATCTATCGTCACTCATACCCAACTACCGAAATCTCGTGCCCAATTGATTCGATAATATTAGACCGAACCGCCAAGTACAACCGAAAAAAACCCTTTTTGATCGGTGACCCACAGATAAATCGCAGAAGATTATCTATTCTGTGTCGCCCTTCTCATCAGGGTCGGCACGCGAAGATAAAACTTTATCGATAATTCCGTATTCCACGGACTCCTCGGCGCTCATGAAGTTGTCACGTTCGGTATCCTGATCGATACTGCTTTCCTGCTTGCCGGTATGCGCGGCGAGCAGTTTGTTAAGCCTGGCACGTACCGCCAGGATTTCCTTGGCATGGATCTCGAAATCGCTCGCCTGGCCCTGGAATCCACCCAGAGGCTGGTGAATCATGACGCGCGAATGCGGCAGGCCATAACGTTTACCGTCACAGCCACCAGCCAGCAATATGGCACCCATGCTCGCGGCCTGGCCGGTACACAGCGTGCTGACATCCGGCTTGATGAACTGCATGGTATCGTAGATCGCGAGGCCCGCGGTCACCGATCCGCCCGGGCTGTTGATATAGAGCGAGATATCCTTATCCGGATTCTCGGATTCGAGAAACAACAGTTGTGCCACGATCAGGTTAGCCATGTGATCCTCGATCGGCCCGACTACAAAAATTACCCGCTCTTTCAGCAGCCTGGAGTAAATATCGTAGGCTCGTTCACCGCGAGCGGATTGCTCCACGACCATGGGCACAAGATTCGCCTGCGGATCGTTATAACCGGTCATAATTGAGTTTATTTCGGCACTGCGAAGGTTATCTTTCATGGGGTATCAGGTTCTCTAAAGTGGATTACAGGGCACCGTTCATCAAGTCTTCGAAACTACCTTGTTTTTCGGTCACGCTGGCTTTTTCTAAAATATGGGCAACGACCTGGTCTTCAAGCACCATGCTTTCCAATCCTGACCGCGCCTGTTGATTCTGCCGGTAATAATCGCGCACCTGATCCGGCTGCTCGTAGGCGACCGCCATTTCCTCGATGGTAGCATCGACAAGCGATTGATCTAACTCTATTTTCTCCTGTCGAATCACTTCTGAAATCAACAGTCCAAGCTGCACCCGCCGGGTTGCCTCTTCCCTGAACAGCTCGTCAGGCAGGCTGGTTTCATCCATGGCGGAGGGATCCTGGCCCATACGCTGCATGGCTTGCGACCTCAGGTTCTTAACCTCTTCGGCAACCAGCGCGCTGGGTGCGATGATCGCGTTATGCTCGAGCAAGCCGCTCATTGCCTTGTTCTTCATGTCCTGCTTCAGACGGTCGTTCTTCTCTTTTTCCATGTTGGCGCGAATATCGGCACGCATCTTGTCGAGATCACCGTCCTGGACGCCGAAACTCTTGGCAAATTCCTCGTCCAGCTCGGGTAATTCCGGTTTTGAGACCTGGGTGGCCTTGAGCTTGAATTCCGCCGTTTTCCCGGCCACGTCCTTGCCCTGGTAATCTTCGGGGAAGTTCACCTCGACCGTCTTTTCCTCGCCCGCCTTGATGCCTTCAAGGCCGGCCTCGAATTCCGGCAGCATCTGCCCGGCCCCGATTTCAACCGCCATATCCTTACCGGCACCGCCTTCGAACAGCTCGCCGTCTATTCTTCCCTCGAAATCGACCATCACCTGGAAGCCTTTCTTGGCGGCCGACTTGGTCTCTTTCCAGGTCTTGCGCTGCTCGCGCAACTTCATCAGCATATCCTCGAAATCCTGATCCGTGATCTCGACCAGCGGCTTTTCCAGCTTGATAGCCTCGAACTCGAGTTGCTCGACCTCCGGATAGACCTCGAATGTAGCGGTATAGGACATGTCCTGCTTCTCTTCACTGCTGATCGAATCGATGCTGGGCATTCCGGCAGGTCGCACTTTTTCCTGAATCAGGGCTTCCTGGTAGCTGGATTCGATGACGTCGCCTATTACTTCCTGCCGGACGTGGGGGCCGAACTTTTGCTGGACCACCTTCAACGGCACCTTGCCAGGACGGAACCCGTCTAAACGGACAGTCTTACTCAAATCCTTGAGCTTTTTTTCTACGGCCTCGGTGACCCGTTCAGACGGAATCTGCACCGTCATTCTGCGTTCAAGGCCCTCGAGGGTTTCGATTGATACTTGCATGTTGAATTCTCGTGAATTTTAGGCTGAGAGATAAAAGTAAATTACGACCGGTCGAACTTGTGTGCCGATATCGGAGAAGTGCTGCGACACTGGGCGATGTCCCAAAGTGGCGCGGATTATACCCACGTCGGTGCAAGTTGTCAGCCAGTTTTTCTGCCCGCTAAACGCCGTCAGTTCCTTTCTCAGGAGCGATCGTCAGATTGCCTCGAGACGAGGGTAGATCTTGCGGAA
>JAASSH010000191.1 GCA_021767985.1 Gammaproteobacteria bacterium
AGGATGAACACCAGACCGGGATCGAGCATGATCAGCCCGGTGCCGCGCAACGGCGCCATCTTGATCATGCTCATGCTGGTCGGTGCGGGAAGCGTGTCGATGTATTCGGAGAACTTGATCAGCTCGATGCCGCTACCCGAAATTTCCGGAGACTTGCGCAGCATGTTGAAAAAGCTGACACGAAAGTAACGCGCAAACCGGTCGTTAATCATTTCCAGGGTCGGCAGTCGCCCGCGAACAATTCGCTCCTGGTTATTGAAGTCGTAGGGCCGGACTTCGCCATCGAACTCGCTGCCATCTGCAGACGTATCGATTGCACCGTCATCGACGCCGCCGAGCAAGGCGTCGACTTCGTCCTGACTGAGAATATCAGTACTCAAGCCGACCCCCTTATTGCATCACGAAGCTGGTGAAGAACACGTTGTCGACTTCGCCACCCGAACCGTGTTCGTTGATGACCGTCTGTACCGTTTCCAGCGCCGACTGCTGCAAGCGTTCCTTGCCGTCGGGTGCGCGCAGGTCGGCTGACTTTTGCTGACCGAACAGCACTAACAGGTTGTTGCGAATCAGCGGCTTGTGCTTCTCCAGTTCCTCGGCGACGTCGTCGTTGAAGGTCAGCACCTGCATCGATATCTGCAGGAATCCAACCGGGTCTTCCGGCGCCAGGTTAACGGTGAAAGCGGGTTTAAGCTCGACGTAGTTGGGATCGCCGCGAGCAATCTCGACTTCCTCCTCAACTTCAGCCTCGGCGCTGTCGCCACCGCCGCCGACAATCAGCAACGTGCCACCAATCGAACCGCCAACCAGTACCAGCGCGCCAACGATAATCAAGATCAGCTTCATCTTGCCACCTTTCGCCGGTTCTGCTTCCGCGTCCGCCTGTTTCTCTTCTTCCGCCATGATGGATCCTCGATATTAAGCGATACCAAAGGCAGAGCAATTCCTGTGCCAAGAAATTAAACTTAGTAATATCAATGACTTAGATATTACATTTTATCGATAGGCATTTTTTTGACGGGTATTTCCCGGGATAGAGACAATAACTTGTCAGCGATTCCAGAAAAAAGTTTGCGGCCCGCAGGCCGCAAAAAGGGGGGTAATTAGGCGAAGGTGTCTAACAGACCTTCGCCGGTGAAAAATCGGGTATCCGACTCATGCTGCATCGCGGACTCGGACTCGCCGTCGAATTCGTCATGCAGACCAGGCTGCTCATCGCCCGCGGTTTGCGAACGCGACTGCTGTTGATCCTGGCGTTGCGAAACATCGACGTTCACGTTCTGGAAACCGTTCTCCTGCAGCGAATCACGCAGGCGAAGCGACGCGGTCTCGATCAGGTCGCGGGTTTGTGCGTGCTGGGTCTGGATCGTGATCGTGGTGGCGTCATCGGCGATTCTGACCTGCACATCGAGCTTGCCCAGCATCGGTGGATCGAGCCGAATCGTTGCGCTGTTCTGCTTTTGACTGATCATCCAGCTGACGCGTTCACTCAGCCCGTTGCCCCACTCGGCGGCATCGGCACCGCGCGCCAGGTTCATGGTTTCGAGCCCTGCCGGCAGCGGCACTTGCGTTATCGCCGGAGCACTGGCGGGATTACCCTGTGCCGCGTTATGACTGCCAGACGGCATCGATATCACGGGCTGTGAGGACTGGTTTCCCGCCTGTTGTAGCGGCAGCTCGGATACACGGCTAGCGCCGGGTTCCGGCACGGCAACCTCTGCCGATGCGCGGGCCGACGTTGCCAGGTTTCTGAGCGCGTCGCGAGGATCGGGGGCTGCGATCGGATCGGCCGCAGGCGGAACCTCCCGCGTCGGCGTAAATCCCTTGATCAGCGGCGCTTCGCGCAGCGAGTGCGCAACCGATTGCATCGATTCGCGGGCTGGCGGCGCGTCCCTGGAGGGCGCTTCCGACGGCAGTTTCGCGCTTGGCTCGACGCCGTCCAGGGATGGTTTTGCGGTCACCGAAGGCTGCGGTACAGGCTCGGCAACGCTATCGGGACGCGCCGGCGAAGCCGGGTAAGAGACTGCAGCCGGGACGCCAACGCCCGGCTGAATCCGCCCCGCATCGGGAATTTCGGTTTTGGCGACCGGAACCTGGATTTCCGGGATCGATTCTACCCGAACCTGGCGGTCCGGTAGCGGCCGGGTTGGCGTCAGTGCCGCCTCGGCCGCAACGGGATTACCCGGGATCGCAGGGGCAACGATGCCGGTGTCCGGGGTTTCGTCGGACATCGACACCAGTTCGGGTTGAACCGGAATAGTACCGGGCTCGAACTCGACTGGTTCGCGACTGGCGTTTGCCTGCGTCAAGGTCAACAACGACCCCGGAAGGTCGGCGTCGACGGATGAAATCTCCGGGTTGCCGGTCGCTTGCGGCAATATGTTTCCGCTGGCAGGCAAGGTTTGACCCGGCAATTCCGGGGTATCGACACCGCCCTCGATAGCCTGCAGCGGGTCCCGCGGTTGAATCATGCCAGGCACGGCAGGGGTTACCATAACTGGATCGGCATCGATGCTTGCCTGCATCTGCTGCTGCGACAGGTAGTCGCGCCAACTCGATTCAGCCGCGCCGGCTGCCGTTATCCCGGGGCCTGGCACAGAAACCAATGCGTTTGAAAAAAATTCTTTTAAATCAACGGCTTGCCCCACATCACCAGACTCCGGAACGAGCTGTTGCTGCAGCATCCGGGGGAAGCTATCGCCGACTCCCTGCTCGACCACGGGCATGTCCGCCATTTCGACGGTTAACGAGCGAATATCGGTTAGCATTATGTTCATGTTGTCATCCATTCAGTACCGGTGCGGCAATCTCTTTACGAGCTAATGCCTGATATGAATGCATCATACGTGCCAGATTTGACGGCGGGGATCAGCGACGGTGACTTTTACGCTGGGCGAATTCGTCCAGCGCCTTTTGCTCCTTGCGCTCCTGCTCGACAAATTCCTGCTGTTTCAGCCGTTCCACGACCTTGTGCATCTTTTTCGAGTCGATACGCGTTGCGGTCCACTGGTCGCGTTTTAGATCGAGCTCCTGCTGTCGCAATGCGACCAGTTCCATCTGCTGCTGGATGGTCTGATCGAGCTGTTGCATGAAACGGTTGAACTCCTGCAGTTCGATCGGGGTGAAGACGCCGATATCGTATTTTTTCTTTTGCAGGTATTCGAGCTTGTAATCCTGCAACTGGGTCAGCCGTTGCTGCTCGCCTTCGAATACCGCCTGACTCTGCGCTACTTCCTGCAAGGCGCGACGTTCCTTCTTATCGGTATGCTCGACGACCGGCGCCAAGCGCTGGGTACGTGTCATCGCTTAGCCCCCTGCTACGAGGTTAGCATCCGGCTCGACCGGCAATCCCGCTACCGGGGAACTGTCATCATCTGTGCCATAATCGAGAACCGCGTCAAGTTGCTCGCGGCTGGCATCGAAATCCACCGACTGATTCATATCCTGGCCTATGAAATCAATCATTTGCGGCTGCATGCGTACCGCGAGATCGATATCCGGATCCGATCCCGGCTGATAGGCGCCAACGCTTATCAAATCGCGATTTTGTTGATACAGACTGTAAATCCGGCGGAAATCCTGGGTCATGTTCATGTGCTCGGGGGTGGTAATCTGCGGTGTCAGGCGGCTGATCGAGGCTTCGATGTCGATTGCCGGGTAAACGCCGGTTTCCGCCAGCTGCCGTGACAGCACGATATGCCCATCCAGAATTGCGCGCGCGGCATCGGCAATGGGATCGGCGTGATCGTCGCCTTCGACCAGCACCGTGTAAAACGCGGTGATCGATCCCGAGTTCTGCGCACCGTTACCGGCACGCTCGACCAGTTGCGGCAGGCGCGCAAACACCGAGGGCGGATAGCCCTTGGTGGCCGGCGGTTCGCCGATGGCGAGCGCAATTTCGCGCTGCGCCTGCGCAAACCGGGTTAGCGAATCCATCAGCAACAGCACGTTCTTGCCCTGGTCGCGGAAATACTCGGCGATGCTGGTGGCCTGCATCGCACCATGAATGCGCATTAACGGCGACGAATCCGCCGGTGCGGCGACCACAACGGCCTTGCGCAAACCCTGTTCACCCAGAATTTCCTGCACGAATTCCTTGACCTCGCGTCCGCGTTCGCCAATCAATCCGACCACGACGATATCGGCCTCGGTGTAACGCGTCATCATGCCCAGCAGCACCGATTTTCCGACACCACTGCCGGCGAACAATCCCATACGCTGACCGCGGCCGATCGGGCATAACGCGTTGATCGCCCGCACTCCTACATCGAGTACTTCACGAATCGGGGTACGCGCCAGGGGATTGATTTCCCTGCCCTGCAGCGCAATCTTGTGACGCGCGCGCAGCGGACCGCGATCGTCCAGAGGCCGGCCGCGTCCATCGATGACCCGGCCCAGCAGCTCGGGGCCGACCAGCACATCCGATCCGTGGCGGGTCGGAATCACGCGCGCATTCGGCACCAGTCCGTGAACTTCCGAGGTTGGCATCAGGTAAAGACTTTCTCCGGAAAATCCGACAACCTCGGTTTCGACGCGCTCTCCACCCGAATTGACGACATCGCAGCGGGCGCCAATCGGCGCCTGACAACCAGCCGCTTCCAGGGTCAGCCCCACCATGCGGGTCAGTACGCCCTCGACTACCGGCCTGGTTAAACGCCTGGAATCACTGCCAATTCGCGCCAGAGCGGTCATCCAGTCCTGGCCTGCCTTTTCGATCAACGGTTCATCCTGCATGATTCAACAGCCTCCCAGTCGATTGTGCAGGTAACTTCCAGTCCGCCGGGAGCCGCATCCTGCCGGGGTTTGCGGACCGATCATCCATCCTGCTCCCGGTCGCCACCGAGTACCGCGGCCGCGAGTTCGGACAGGCGGTTTTCCAGGGTAACGTTAATGCTCGAGGGCGGCGCGCTGATCTCGCAACCGCCACGGGTAATCATCGGGTCTTCCACCAGTTTCCAGGTATGCTCCTCATCGCTGGAATCCAGCGACAGCGCGTTGCGTACCAGGCGCGCGTCCTCGGGATGCAGCAGGACCGAGATATTGCGCGTATTGCCTGGCAGCAGCTTGACCGAGTCGCGAATCAGTCCGATGATTTCTCCGGGATCGACCTTCAGTTCGCGCCGCACCAGCTGCTGCGCCAGAGTGACCGCCAGCTGGCTGAGCTGATGCTCTATATCCTCGTTTAGCGACTGCAGCGGATGCTCGAAAAATTCAATCAACTGCAGCAGGCGCCGCTGCAGGTCCTCGGCCTCCTGTCGGGCCCGAACCAGGCCCTGCTGGTATCCCTCTTCCTCGGCCTGTTTGCGCCATTGCTCGATATCCTGCGCGGTCGGCATCGAAGCCTCTTCCTGCTCGCGGTGCCGCAACACGCGGCTTGGATCGGCTTCCATCACCGGCGCGCGCCATTTCTCGACTAGATCATCAGCCATCATCCGGATTCACTTTGCATA
>JAASSH010000192.1 GCA_021767985.1 Gammaproteobacteria bacterium
CCCGATGTGCCAGGGGATCATCGACTTCGCCCGCGCCGGGCAGGTATCGGTGATTACACCGTTTACGCTGGCCGGCGCGATGGCGCCGGTGACCATGCCGGGAGCGCTGGTGTTGCAGCACGCCGAGGCGCTGGCCGGCATCCTGCTGGCGCAGATCGTGCGCCCGGGCGCGCCGGTAGTCTACGGTTCCTTCACCTCGAACGTCGACATGAAATCGGGATCACCCGCCTTCGGCACGCCGGAATTCGTTCAGGCCGCGTTCGGCGCGGGGCAACTGGCGCGGCATATCGGCCTGCCCTGGCGCGGCTCGGCGGCGACCGCGTCGAATGCGCCGGATGAGCAGGCAGTGTACGAATTCCTGATGTCGGCCTGGGGTAGCATCCTCGGCGGGGTCAACGTCATGGTGCATGCGGCCGGCTGGCTGGAGGGCGGGCTAACCGGGTCGATGGAAAAATTCATCCTCGACGTCGAAATGCTGCAAACCTTCGCCGAGATATTCAATCCGCTCGACAGCGGCGACGCGGAACTGGCTTACGAGGCGATTGCCAGCGTCGATCCGGGCGGCCATTTCTTCGGTTGCGAACACACCATGGCTCGTTACCAGACGGCGTTTTACGAGCCGCTGGTTTCGGACTGGAGTAATTTTGGACAGTGGACCGAAAACGGCAGCAAAACCGCGACCCAGCGCGCCAACGATATCTGGAAAAAGATTTTGCATGATTTCGACGCACCGGCGATGGATCCCGCGCGGATCGAAGAGTTGCAGGCATTTATCGAGCGCCGCAGTGCCGAGGGCGGCGCGCCGGTGGTCTAGCCGGCCCGCTGCAAGCAGGCCAGATCAGATATTCCTGGAACCGGCCTGCCCCTCGGAAAATTCGATCGGCGGCTTGGAACGCTCCCGCCTCATCACTTTTCTGAATTGGGGATTAGTGACTTCGGCAATCGCGCGCTGCGGCATAATCTTGAAAAAAGCGGTGCTGGCAAGTTCCAGGTCGGTTTTATGGTTTTGCGGGTTGCGGCGCGCCCAGTACTCGATCTCGAGCAGCAGTGGTTCCCCGTCCTGGTAAGCTCGGCGGGCAAAGTCTTCGACTTCTTCCACCGAAGCAACCGAATGTAACTTACCCTGGTAAGCCACCCCGATCACGGTCTTGACATCGAGCAGGTAGGGAATGACATAGGGCCCATTGATCACGACCGAACGCTGCGAACTCGCGATGTGAGCCCGGTGCGCCGGACCCAGGCTGTGCACCTTGGTGATAACCGGCTTCTTGAACTGGCCGCGATCGCCATCCGCGTCGCCCCACATCTCGAGGGTCAGGCCGAGAAAACCATCATAGTTATCCGGCGCCGGGTCGCTATCGCCCTGCCAGCCTTCGCCAAGCACGATCTCTACTTCCATTGGCTCTCCGCCGCGTATCAGGTCGAGCGACAGGATGTCACCGACCTCGTACTGGCCGACCAGGCGCACCGCCTGCGCGGTGTCTGTGATCTCGGTTTGGTTGATACGGTAGATGACGTCATGCGCCTCCAGCCTGCCCTGGCTGGGTCCGGTCTCGGGCGTTTTGGTAACGACCAGCGCGCCACCGCCGCCCGGCACCTGGAGTACCTCGGCTTCGTCCGGCGTCAGCGTGCTGACGATGCCGGAGAAACCCGCATCGCCCCAGCTCGGCGGCCCCTGGCGCAAATCTGCGACTGTCTGCATGACCTGGTTGATCGGCACCGCGAATCCAATCCCGAGATTCGTGCCGTAACGGGTTGAATCGATTGCCGTGTTTATCCCGATCACCTTTCCGTTACGATCGAACAGCGCACCGCCCGAGTTGCCCGGATTTATCGCGGCGTCGGTTTGCAGGTATGGCGTTGTATTCTCGCGGTAGCGCTGGGTATGCGAAATGATGCCGCGGCTTATCGAGTCGGGATTGCGTCCCAGGGGGTTCCCGACCGCGAAGGTTTCATCGCCGGGCTGCACCAGGTCGGAGTTGCCGAGCACGGCCTGGGGAATCCCGCTGCAATCCTCTAGCCGCAGAATGGCGATATCGTTTCTGGGGGTGGAATTGATCACCGTCGCCTGGATCCCCGCGGAGCGGTTCCAGCCTCTGGGATAAACTTCGATCAGCGCCGCGTCGGCGATGACGTGGTGGTTGGTCCAGACCTCGCAATTTCGTGACGAAACCAGGAATCCCGAACCGTTGTTGATTTCCCAGACTGAATCACCGAATTTGTCAACGGTCACGTGCGACATGGTGCGAATCGATACCGAAACGTCGATCATAGCGTCGGCATCGACACGGTTGTGCTGCTCCAGTACGTTGATGCCCAGCGGTAGCAGGCTTGCGAACAGGCCTAACACGGCCAGACGCCAAAGAATCGTACCCTTCCTGTTCATGCGTCACCTCGTCAAGTTCAGGTGATGCCTCCACGGTTACCGATTATTTATTGCTTGTTAAGTATCCGGAGCAAGTTTCGCGCCAATCGTCCGTAACCCGACTTCCATGCCGTCGTTACTACCTTTAATAGTATGAAATTTCATTTATTTCAATTAGTTATGCGTTTCGATCGACTACTGCGCGATTTTGGAGCTTAAAACGACAAAGCGGCAACTAGCCGGCAGCTGCCGCCCGGCGTCAGGAATTGGCGCCATAAATCCGCCAAAGCCGCAATTCCAGTTCCGAACGCGACAGGCGTTGGCAAGCGTGAGGTTACCTAGCCGGCAGGTGAGAATCGGTTAGTGGGACCCGCGTCGAGCAGGAACCGCAGGGGCGGGTGGCAGGATGCTATTTCCTGTCGGATTTTACCCGTGATTGTTTTCTTATCTCTCCCTGGATCAGGTGCAGGATCCAGTTGGAAAGGCTCCTGCCATCGTTTACGGCAAGCTTCTTGGCCTGTTTTTTTAGTTCCGCTTCGACCCGGATATTTATAATTTTTTCTTTGGCTATGCCCGTTCGTTAAGGTACTCGTCGATTCGATGCCAGATGGTCAGAATTGAGCTGTGCTGCGCTCATTTTACACATCATAGCCACAATTACGGCACATCTCACTACGATGTGTATACAGCTTCGGGGCAATTCAGGCTTGGTTCCGTCATTCCGGCCTCCGAGCCGGAATCCATTCATACGCCATGCCTGAAATCGGCCAGGCCTGGCACGGTGATTTTCTTCGCCATCATTTGAGTGGATGCCGGCTCGGAGGCCGGCATGACGGGTTGGCCTACTCGGTTTCGATCCTGTACTTGACTATGCGGTCGTTGCCCGAGTCGGATAACCACAGCTCGCTGTCGCGTATTTCGACACCTTCAGGCGTCCGAAATCGATTCGGTCCCCTGCCCGGCTTACCGTCACCCATGACGTGCACGAGGCTGCCGTCAGCGGCGATGAACTTGACCTGGTGATTATTTTTATCGGCCGCAACGATCATGCCGTCGTGGGTTAAATCCAGGTATCGAACGCCGTTAAAATCGTATTGGTTACGCCCCAGCTCACGTTTAATTTCGAGATTCTCCGACAGCAGCAGCAACCGGCTGTTGCCGGCATCGGCGAGCCAGATATCGCCGTTGGACGCGAGCTCGATATCGTGCGGCGACGACAGGCCGCCGAGTTCGTCGACGACTTCGCCGTCCTGGAACGAGACCACGTTGCCCGACCAGGCGCCGGCGACATAGATTCTGCCGTTAGGATGCGCCAGCACGCCTTCCGGCCCGCGGATGCGCTCGCCGAGTTCGCCCACCAGGCGCGCGCGGGTACCGTCCACGTCGTAAATGGTGACCCGGTTATTGTGCGTATCGGCAACGTAGACACGGCCGCGCGCGTCGAAATCGACATCGTGAGTACCGCCCTGGTGATCCGCCCCGAATTCCGCCACCAGCGCCAGCGACTCGGGATCGAGTATCGCGACGCGGTCGTTATCGACGTCGGAAACAAAGAGATACTTGCCGTCGGGCGAGAGTTTCAGATCGTGCGGATTGCCCAGCGAAGCCTGGCTGGCGGTGACATAGGTAATTTCGAGTCCCGCGGCAAGGCCGCCAGAGGACCAGAGGCAGATTGCAAGAAGCAGGCTGACAGGAAGTTTCATGTTCCCAACGTTACGCTGTTACGGCAGCGGTAAATCGTAGAGCGAGCCGAACTGGCCGAGCCTGTCGTCGATACCGGCCAGCCTGAGCGCGTGCCAGGCCATGGCGTGGTTCGATGAGGTCAGCGGGATGCCGAGATGTTTTTCCAGCTCGGCGCAGGCCGCCATCAGGCGCACCGAGGTGCAGGAAACGAAAATCGCATCGACCTCGGCATGCTTGAGCAGTTCGCGTACGCCCTGCTCGATCGATTGCGGCGTGATGCGGGCGACCACGGTGTCGCGGTCGGCGTTGAACGAGCCGAACACCGGCACCTGGTAACCGCGCGCGGCGATATAGTCGGAGACGATCTTGTTGACGTCGGCCGGGTACGGCGTCAAAACGCCGATGCGTTTTGCTTTAAAGGCGTCGAACGCCGCAAACGCGGCGGTGATCGGGGTGGTGCATTTCGACTCGGGCTTGGCCTGCCCGATATTGGCAAACACGCCTTCCTCGCCGATCGCCATCGAGGCCGAAGTACAGCCATAGGCGATCACGTCGACCGGGGTGTCGGGCGTGATTACCTGCGTGCACTCGACGATGCGCGGCGCCATTGCGCGCAGTGTATCCGGGGTGATCAGGTCTTCGTTATGGATGCGGCTCTGGTAAAGCGCGACGCCATCGACCGCCGCAAACACCTCGCGCCACTCGTGCTCGATGGTGTAATCGGTGGCCAGCACGATCAGGCCGATAGACGCCCGCTCGGCGATTCCGCCATCGAGCTCGTATGGTAAATGTTCGATCAGAATCGTGTCTTCGATTGCTTTGCCGGCTGGCTGGCTCATAATTCACCCTCGACAGGTTTGCACAAGCGCATACTCTACCATGAATAAAAACCAGATGGTCGGGCGGGCTATCGCACTGGGCGCTGCGATTTTCTACGGCTTCAACACCACGCTCTCGCGACTGGCCTACGACACCGGCACCACACCGGTGTCACTGACGCTTTACCGCTTTCTGATGTCCGCGGCGCTGATGATTTTGCTGCTGCTGGTGCTGCGAAAATCCTGGAAGCTCGAGGTCAGCCCGCTGCTGTTCCTGGTCTGTGTCGGCGGCATGTTCGCCACTTCCATCGGGCATCTCGGTGCGGTCAACTACATTCCGGTCAGCCTTGCGGCAATCATTTTCTACACCTTCCCGCTACTCGTGGTCGCCTGGAAGCGTATCGCCCATCGGGAACCGGTGACCCGCAACGAACTGCTGGCCTTCGTGCTCGCCTTTATCGGTATCGGTATCGCCCTCGGGCCCGATTTTCACGAATTCGACCCAGTCGGGATCGCGCTGGCTTTTACCGGGGCGGCCGGAGCCACCGTTTTCATTCTGAGCTACGA
>JAASSH010000193.1 GCA_021767985.1 Gammaproteobacteria bacterium
CAAAGGGCGGTACGGAGGTAAAACTGGCAGAGGCAATTCAGCTGATAGCCGGCGTGACCGGCAGATCTCCGGAAAAGCCGGATCATCGGAAAACACAGTCGGAAATTGATCACCCCCAGGCATTTGGCCAGTCAGATGCAGATCCTGAATTACTCAATAAACTGATGCGGGAAAATCGCGAGTTAAAACGGGCGAACGAGATCCTGCAAAGGGTGGCCACTTATTTCGCCCAGGTCGAGCAGGAGCGGAGACTAAGGCAATAACGTCGCGCAGTGCTCAGGACTCGTCGAGCTCAAACCGTTCGCGCAGAAAACGGGCGATGCCTTCCTCGTCATGATGACCGATGACCGACGTGGCGGCCGATTTGATTACCTCGTTAGCATTGGCCGGTGCATACCCCTCGTCGGCCGCCTCGAACATACTGAGATCGTTGTCGCTGTCGCCAAAGCAGATGACGCGCTCGAGGCCAAGTAACTCCTTTAGCGTCTTGATGGCGCCGCCTTTGCTGGCGTCGCTATGATGAATATCCAGCCAGTACCAGTCGTCGCCCTCCCAGGAGAGGCCGGAATAGGCGACGAGGTGCGCTTCATCCTCGACATGTCGCACGACCGCCTGTATGGCAGCGCTCGCCCCGATCGAGTTGACGTGCGTGACAGCGGTATCGGACGGCAATTCGTCCAGCGCGCGCATACTGACTTTATCTTCGATACCGAGGATCCGAACCAGCTCGCGATCGGCGTCCGTTTGTAACGCGGGATGATAGACGGTGCTGTTGTGGTCCTCGTCCAGGGTGAAGACGAAAGGCGTCACGCCCTGCTGGATGCAGGCCCGGACGACGTGTTCGAGCTCGGGCGCCGTGAGCGTCGTGCTGCTTGAATAACGCCGCTGGTCGGGATGCCAGATCAGGACGCCGTTCTTGTAAGCCTGCGGCAGCTCGAACTGGTGACCATCCAGGACGGCCCGCGCGCCGTGCAGCGTGCGGCCCGTCGCAATGGTGTAGGCAATCTCGCGTTTCGACAACAGCTTCAATGTCTCGCTCGTGTATTCCGATATCGTCGAATTACGGTTGAGCAGCGTTCCGTCGAGGTCGAAAACAATGAGTTCCATCGGTAGCAGGGCGTGTGGGAATATTAGACGCTAGTTTCGCCGCTGAGGCGGGCGGATGCAAACCTGATTCAGATCCCGTGTATCGAATTTTTACCGAAATACGCTCGTGGTCCTGGACAGTGGGGACCCGTCTAACCAACACTTCTTCACGCCAGATCTTTTGGCATGGAGTGGCCAGACGTTTCATAGAACGAATGGATTAGCTTTTCGGCAGGTTTTTACCCGGGTCGTAGAAAGGCTTCGGCACGACCTTCGCGGAACGACTTCCGGAAGGCATACCGATTTCGACGCGGGTATCGATCGAACTGTACTCGATCTGTACCATGGCCAGCGCTATGTTGGACTCGAGTCGTGGGGAGTAAACGGCGGAGGTAACCTGGCCAATTCGCTCTCCTGCCGACATAATCGGCCAGAACTCGGTGTTCGGGCCCGGCAATGGGTCACCGTCGATTTCCAGCCCCACCTGCAGTCGGCTGACGCCTTGTTGCGCGATCTTCTTCAATGCCGCCTTGCCGACAAAATCGGCCTCCATTTCCAGGTCGACCAGGCGACCCAATCCCAGTTCGAAGGGGTTGGTATTGATGTCCATGTCGCTGTGATAGGAGAGCATGCCGGCCTCGATCCTGCGAATCGAGGAAGTGTGCCCGGGAGCAAGCCCGAACGGCTTGCCGGCAGCCATGATCAGTTCCCACAGTTCCTCGCCGCGGGTTCCATCGCGCAGGTATATTTCGTAGCCCAGCTCACTGGACCAGCCCGTGCGGGAGACGATTAGCGGGATCCCTTTCAGTTCATACTCGTCCAGCCAGTAGTAGCGCAACTGATTGATCTTCTCCCCGAACAGGGCCTGCATGATCTGTCCCGAATTCGGCCCCTGCAGCTGCAATGGCGAAACATCGGGCTCGCGAATCTCGACGTCCATGCCGCAATTCACGGCGACGCCCTGCGCCCATAGCAGGATGTCGCTATCGGCCAGCGACAGCCAGAAATGGTTCTCGCCCAGTCGCAGCAGAACCGGATCGTTCAGGATGCCACCGGCGGCATTGGTGATCAGCACGTACTTACACTGGCCCACGGCGCATTGCGACAGGTTGCGCGGCGTCAGCAACTGGGTGAAACGCGCGGCATCCGGTCCCGTGATTTCAACCTGTCGCTCGACGGCGACATCACTCAGGGTAGCCGTATTGACGAGGTTCCAGAAATTTGCCACCGGGTCACCGAAATCCCGCGGTATATACATGTGGTTATACACCGAAAAACCGGCGGCGCCCCAGCGTACCGTGGCATCGAAGAAAGGAGATTTACGTATCTGCGTGCCGAAGCCGAATCGACTGTCGGGTGCCGTAGTGTCCGGTTTAGGGTTGATCATGGTTGCTCGAATCGTGTGTGGTTGCGCCTGCTCGCGGCAGGCAATGAATTCATCGATATGCGATCTCTTAATCGACCGCGTATCAACAGCGGTCGCTATTGTGTAACTGTTCTCGATAACTTACAGGCGATATGACGACAGGAAAATATACCTGCACGACCGATTGCCGTAGCATTTCGCTGTGGCTGTATACGGATCGAATCCCATCCTGGTTTTAGTGATCGCAGCTTAAGTGAACGTTTATGGCGTGAACTCGAGCTGCAGTGATGATCAATGTGAACCGATAGCACGAGGACCGCAATGACCCTGTTTGAAAAAGAAGCGCCCAAACCCGGCCAGGAGTCGGCCCGGGACTATCAAGGGTTCCTTTGCGGAGACGCAAGCCGCGTCGACCTTGATCTAGTCGCCCTTGCTGTCGCCGTTTGACATTAGTCATACGCATAACTTGTCTGGTTAGTTATGTTTACGTCGGTCAAGGGATCTTGAGAAACTGTCATGTGACGGGATATGAAATCGCAGCTACCACATAACCTCATTCGCCACAATTCCGAAACAAAACGTAACTCCACTGTTTATCCCGCAATCCTGGCCTATGGCTTCCGCCCTTTTTTTCTGCTCGCAGGTATTCATGCAGCAATAGCTGTTCCGTTGTGGGTTGCCATGTTAGCGGGACTGGACCTGGTGAGCCTGGCATTGCCACCGCATGTCTGGCATGCCCATGAAATGCTTTTCGGTTTTGTCGCAGCCGCCGTGGCTGGCTTTCTGTTAACCGCGGTACCAAGCTGGACCGGCAGGCGTGGATACGCCGGGGCGCCACTGGCCGGACTTGTACTGTTGTGGATCGCGGGTCGAGCGGTAACAACTATTCCGATGGATTTGCCACCATTATGGATCGCCATAATCGATCTTGCTTTCCTGCCAATGCTCGCGCTTACCATTCTGCCGGCCCTGGTCCGTTCAGGGAACCGGCGCAACCTGGTGTTTATTGGCCTGCTCGCGTTGTTGTTTGCATCGAACCTGCACTTTCATTCAAGCGGCGCGGTTGCCACTGGTCCGCTGTTACTGGGGATGAATGTCATGCTTTTTATGTTGACAATGCTGGGGGGCCGTATCGTACCCGCATTCACCTCGGCTGGTCTCAAGCAACAAGGACTGGAAGCCCGGATCAGGCGTTATCAGCCACTGGATAAGGCAGTACTGATTGGTGTCGGCAGTGTTTTAGTAGTCGACCTGGTGTTCCCCAACGGTTCTTTAGCGCTCCTGGTTTCGGTCATTACGGCCTTGCTACTCTGCCTGCAATGGAGCAGATGGCAGGGACACAGAACTTTAAAGATGCCGATAATATGGGTACTGCATGCCGCCTATATGTGGTTACCCATGAGCCTCGCACTCAAAGCAGCCTCGATGATTGGAGCACCTGTACCTGGCACGAGTTGGTTACACGCGCTGACCGTGGGCGCTATGGCGACAATGATCATGGGTGTCATGAGCCGCGCCTCGCTGGGTCACACGGGACGCACGCTGGTCGCACCAGGCGGTATCGTGGTTGCCTATTATCTGGTTACGGGTGCGGCTTTAATCCGCGTGTTCGGATTGATTCTGTTTCCCGCGGCAGGAACGCTTTGGATGGTCGTGGCCGCGTTTTTGTGGTGCCTTGCGTTCGTGCTGTTTGTCGTAATCTACGCCCCGATCCTTTGTCGCCCCCGGATCGACGGCCGTCCGGGTTGAGGAATAGCCTGGAGCGAGAAATCTACAGAGAATGGCACGGCAATTCAGCTCGCCGCCAGGTAAATCGCCAAACAGATTGGCAGCGACAACAATAGAGGTGAGATGCGGATTGCTGAACTATTTCCGGTGAGATATAAAGAGCACTTACCAGGATGTTATCTTTTATACTGTTGGTGTCTCCCGTTTGGTCCTCGCAACTGTTATCATGATTGAAAAATCAATTCTAGCCTGCTCCCCGAGATAACTGCATTTAACCGTGAGGTCACCTGTAAGTTATGAACTTGAAACAATACGGCATCATTGTTGATTGCAAGCAATGTGTTTACGATTCTTCTCATGGGCAAGATGTTTTTGAGATTACCGTTCCCGTTATTGACAGCCATACCGGCATTTCCCGCCCTGCCAGTCTACGCTGCACCATATCTCCAGAACGACACACTGTAGAGCTCCAGGAATGGCATGATATTGATCATCAACCCGTTCAGTCTGCAGATAAACTTCAACAACGAATATCAGACGCGTTTAACGTTGTTGCGAGCCGTCAAGTGTGCGGCAACTGCAATATCTGCCCTCCAGAAGTAATCCACTTCGTCAAAAAAAACAGCAACTCCTAGATGCCCGCTGCTGGTCGATTGCCGAGACCAGAATCAGCGAGATGAGCGCCCTTTATCGGGAAAGCTGAAGCATAAGAGATGTACCTCAGCGACGAGAAGCGACCCATCGAACAGCAGGTGAGCCAGGCACTCGCAGAAGCAGCCTAATCCTTCTAAGCGCTTATATCGTCGGGGCCAAAGGGCTGGACTGTGTCGCGAATCTCTTCCATTTCCTGGCGGCACATGGGAAACAGGGTGTTAAATCTTGCTGCACTTCAGCATCGCTCGGCAACAAGGCCGCGGCTTACAGTCGCGATGATATTCAAATCAGGCTGAGCCCCGCCGAGCTTGAGCAAGTGCCCGAATTCACCGCCGGTTGCAGTGCCGGCGAATAGCGGAATTGTCGACCCACGAGATTCGGGTTGACAGCTATGGATATGCAATGCGATGTTGCGTTTGTCGACATCATCCAATCTGCTGAAATATCAAGAGCACACAATGTTCATAGCAAAAGCCAAACTCATATTGTTTATCGCCGTCGTATCCAACCTGGCAGCCTGTGGAACAAAGCTGGAATATCAGCTACTGG
>JAASSH010000194.1 GCA_021767985.1 Gammaproteobacteria bacterium
CGAGACGCATATCACCGAGGCTATTTCCTACCGGCAACGAGACCGGCACAGGGTGTAGCCTAAGATCTTCGGCGTCAGGAAAAGCCCCGCGCGCGCATTCTCGGCTTTCGAGCTCAGAGCGTTGTGAAAGTTTACTACCTGGTGGCGACTATCAACGCGTGCTGCGTCCGGGGGCCCGGATTACTGCTTTACAGTCGCGGGGACGACATTACTTCGATTGATCGAGAATATACTCGACGACCCCTTTTATCTGATCGTCGCTGAACTGGGAACCGCCACGCGGCGGCATGGCCCCGATACCGTTGATGGCTGAAGTCACCAGCCCGTCTATCCCCTTCGCCAGGCGATCGGTCCAGTCGGCGGCAACGCCAATCTTGGGCGCACCCGCGGCGCCGGTTGTATGGCATGCGAGACAGGCGCTCTGGTAGAGCTGATCGGGCGACTTATCGGCCGCATCACCAGCGGCGGAAGCTACCGTCATGTTGGCGCGCATATCGTCGAGAGTCATCACCGGCTTTAAGCGCATGGCAATATCTTCAATGGTGTCGACCACCTCGACTACCGGCTCCTCATCGCTCTGAGGACCGATCATGACTTCTCCGATAAACAATGCAATGAACAATAAACCGCCGAGGACGGTTATATTATGTATCGAAAAAGTCTGCTGTTCACTAGCACTCACGTGTTTCTCCGGGCATTGGATGGGGCTGAAACGCAGCGCATTATCGTCGAAAAGCGGTAAATTCGCAAAAATTATTTGCCGAATCCGCCTAAACCACGGCGCGATAGTTTACAATCACGGCGCTGCCCTGCCGGGCGGTGCGAGGAATTGAAAAGCGCTCGTAGCTCAGTTGGATAGAGTGTTGGCCTCCGAAGCCAAAGGTCGTGGGTTCGACTCCCGCCGAGCGCGCCATTCCCGCCGCCGCAGCTGCAAGCGCAGCAGGCCTGCAGGCAAAAAAAACCCGCCGGTGTTATCCGGCGGGTCAATAATAAGTCAAAACCTGAGGAGGAGGAGGGGGTTTTAACTTGTTGCCTGGGCAGTCGTCCTGCCGCAACGGCAATGATGCAATAATATGGACGTAACTGTTATAATAACAGTTACAATTTTTTCAAAATCACTGCAATACAGTTAGCGGAATACCATGACAGTTAAGCGCCCGGAAACCTATAAATACGATCAGGTTTCGCGCTATATCAACGAGTTGATCGAGAAGGGAGACCTCAAGCCCGGCGATAAAGCGCCCTCGCTGCGCAAGCTCAGCAAACAGCTCGGGGTCAGCATTGCAACCATTACCCAGTCCTACGTCAATCTCGAAGACCAGGGAGTCCTGACGGCCAAGCCGCAATCCGGATTCTACGTCAACGCGCTGGTCGATCAAATAAACGATATCGGTAAATCGGCCGCAACCCCCAGACAGGCGCGGCGGGTGCGCTTTGGCGATCTGTTCGAAGAAGTTTTTCGCAACGCCAACAACCCGCGCATTACCTCGTTCGGCACATCCAACCCGTCGATGGATTTCATGCCGGTCAAATCCCTGACGCGCGCAACCCGCAGCATTATCAGCCGTTACCCGGAACGCAGCATGGATTACCTGTTTCCGCCCGGCGACCGCAAGCTGCGCGAGCAGATTGCCCAACAGTACGCTCAGAACTATACCCGCGTCAGTGCGGACGACATTATTATTACCTCGGGCGCGACCGAGGCCCTTTCGATCAGTCTGCGCACGGTAGCGAAGCGCGGTGACATCATCGCGGTCGAATCTCCCACCTATTTTGCCGTGCTGCGCATGATCGAACAGATGGGAATGCTGGCGGTCGAAATCGATACCGACCCGGTAACCGGGCTCAACATCGACGCGCTCGAGGAAGCGTTCGACACGATGGACATCAAAGCCGTGCTGGCATCGCCCAACACCAGCAATCCGCTGGGATGCCAGATGCCCGAGGAACGCAAACGAGAACTCGTCAATCTGCTGGCGGAACGCGACATACCTCTGATAGAAGACGACGTGTATGGCAGTGTTTATTTTGGCGACAAACCGCCCCGCCCGGCCAAGTCTTACGACCTGAACAATATCGTCCTGAGCTGCTCTTCTTTCTCCAAAACCCTGGCGCCGGGCCACCGCGTCGGCTGGGTTATCGCGGGTCGCTACCATAAAAAGTTTCTGCAGTACAAACAAGCGTGGTCTTCGGCCACATCGTCGATCAATCAGCTCGCGCTCGCCGAGTTCCTCAGCAGCGGGCAGTATGATCGCCACCTGGTGCGCCTGCGCGTGGCCATGCGCGAACAGGTCGAGCGCGGCCGCTTCATGATTGCCAAGAATTTCCCCGAAGGCACCTGCATTTCCCATCCGCACGGAGGCAACGTGTTGTGGGTGGAAATGCCCAGGGGATGTGACAGTATCGATATTTTCAATCGCGCGCTCGAGCACAACATCGCCATCACGCCGGGCATCCTGTTTTCGGCCACGCGCCAGTTCAGGAATCATCTGCGCATCAACTGCGGCTCGCCGTGGAACGAGTCGACCGAGGCCGCGCTCAAGACTCTCGGAAAAATAGTCTGCGACTGCCGTGGCGGCTAACCAGCCTGCTGTTCCAGCGCCTCGATAGTTTCGCTCAATTGCAGCCAGTCCTCTTCCGCCTCGGTTAAACGCTGCTGGTTTTCAGCCTGTGCAGCCAGGGCAGTGTTCAGCGTTTCCCGGTTTTGTGCGTCGTAGATCGACTGCTCGCTCAACTGCTGCTCCAGCTGATCACGCTTCGCGCTGAGCCGGGCGATTTCGCGCTCGATTTTACCCAGTTTCGCGGCATGCGCCTTCAATTCGCGTCGATGACTCGCCCCACTACCGGGCTTACCCACGCCGGCGGTCGTCGCCGGCCGGCTTACGCTAGCTGATTTACGCTTTGCCAGCCAGGCTGGATAGGCGTCGAGATCCTGGTCGAAACGCTGCAGGGCCCCGCGATCGACCAGCCACAGGTCGTCACACACGCTGCGCAGCAGGTGCCGATCGTGAGACACCAGGATTACGCTGCCTTCGAAACCCTGTAGCGCCTGGTTCAGCGCCAGCCGCATTTCCAGGTCCAGATGGTTGGTAGGTTCGTCCAGCAGCAACAGGTTTGGCCGCTGCCAGATCAGCAAGGCCAGCACCAGGCGCGCCTTTTGCCCACCGGAGAACGTCTTTATCGCCTGTAAAACCTTGTCGCCCCGAAAATTGAAGCCGCCGAGATAACTGCGAATCTGGCGCTCGGCGAGTCCGGGGTCGAGACGCTGCAGGGTCAGCAGCGCACTGGCCTCGAGATCGAGCTGCTCCACCTGGTGCTGGGCAAAATAACCGATGCGCAACTCCCTGGCGCGGGTGATATCGCCGCTAAAAGCGTCGAGCTCCCCGGCCAGCAGCTTGATGAAGGTCGATTTGCCGGCACCGTTCAGGCCGAGTAAACCGATGCGCTCGCCCGGTATCAACGAAAACTCGAGATCCCGCAGTACGATATTGTCGCCGTAGCCGGTCGCGACATGATCGAGTTTGAGCAGGGAACTGGGCAAGGCAGCGGGCGCCCGAAATTCGAAGTGAAACGGGGAATCGATATGGGCCGGCGCAATCAACTGCATTTTCTCGAGCGCCTTGATGCGGCTCTGCGCCTGCTTCGCCTTGGTGGCCTTGGCGCGGAAGCGGTCGATGTACTTTTGCATGTGCGCAATGCTTTGCTGTTGCTTTTGATGCGCCGCCTGCTGTTGCGCCAGGCGTTCAGCGCGCTGCAGTTCAAAGGCTGAATAGTTACCGCGGTAAAGCGTAATGCGCTGGTCCTCGATATGCGCCACGCTGTCGACCACCGCATCGAGAAAATCGCGGTCGTGCGATATCAGCAACAGGCTGCCGGAATAGCGCCTCAACCACTGCTCGAGCCAGATTACCGCGTCCAGGTCCAGGTGGTTGGTGGGCTCGTCGAGCAGCAACAGGTCGGAACGGCACATCAGGGCCCGGGCCAGGTTGAGACGCATGATCCAGCCGCCGGAAAAACTGTTCAGCGGTTGATACATTTCTGCATCGGCAAATCCCAAACCCGCCAGCAGGCGTGCAGCCCGGCTTTGCGCCTGGTAACCATCGATTTCCTGCAGCCGCTCGTGACAGCCGGCAATCTGCATCGAATCGTGATCGCGCTCCGCCCGCGCCAGCCGCGCCTCGGTCTGTCTGAGCTCGGTATCGCCATCGATGACATAGTCGAGCGCCTGGCGCGCGCACAGCCGGGTCTCTTGCTCGACCGCAGCCACCGCCCAGTCCCCGGGCATGCTGAACTCTCCCTGGTCTGCCGACAGTTCCCCCCTGATCAGTGCGAACAGTGACGACTTGCCGCATCCATTGGCGCCGGTAATGCCGAGTTTCTGTCCGCCGTAGACCTTGAAGCTGGCCGACTCGAACAGCAACGTGGTCGAACGCCGTAACGCCAGGTCGGTAAAACTAAGCATGCTTCGCCCCTTGCCGACCGAATCCTTGACCCGATTTACCCACGTTAACTATCGCCTCGGAAAATGGGTTAAGATAACACTCTGGGCTGCAGGAAGTTAACCCGAGAATAATATGAATTTAGAAAAATACTATAACCTGGAAGGTTGCAAACTTTCTTTCACGCGGCAACAGGCAAGCGATTTCGCTAAATCGGTAGCGGGCGACTTCAACCCGATTCACGATGTCGATTCGACGCGCTTCTGCGTGCCGGGGGACCTGTTGTTTGCGGTAATCATCCATCACTACGGGCTGCGTCAGACCATGGGGTTCTCGTTTTCCGGCATGGTCAGCGGTGACGACACCCTGATCCTGCCCGAAGTCAATGCGCGAGAAATTTCGATCTATGACGAGAACAATAAAAAATACCTCGATGTCTCGAGCAATGGCGAACACAGTAAAGACCAGAAACTCATCGGTTCACTGACGCGCAACTATGTCGAATTTTCCGGTCATACCTTCCCGCACGTGCTGGTGCCGCTGATGAAGGAAAACCACGTCATGATCAACACCGAACGCCCACTGGTGATTTACGACCATATGCGAATTTCGCTGGATACCCTCGACATCGATTCGGTCGATCTGTCGCTGTCGGAGAGCATCTTCCGACTCTATAATAAACGCGGCGACGTTGCGCTCAATTACAACCTCCTGTGCAACGGCGAAACAGTGGGCAAGGGCCAGAAAAAAATGGTGCTTAGCGGGTTGCGTGAGTACGACCAGGCCAGGATCGACGAACTGGTTCAGATCTATAACGAGCGCAAGAGCAACTATCGCAACGGCGACTAGTAGCGGCGCACGAAACTGAGGTAACCACCGCTGCGCCCACCGGTGACG
>JAASSH010000195.1 GCA_021767985.1 Gammaproteobacteria bacterium
GAATACTCGGCCTTGAATTTATAGTCGCGTAGCTCAGTTGGTTAGAGCACCACCTTGACATGGTGGGGGTCGGTGGTTCGAATCCACTCGCGACTACCACTTTTGTACACGTGGCCTTTGGTAGGGGTCACCACTGGAGAACGCAAATGCCTGATATTACTCTGCCTGACGGCTCGCATCGTCAATTCGACAATCCCGTTTCGGTCATGGATATCGCCTGCGATATCGGACCCGGTCTCGCCAAGGCGACACTTGCCGGCAAGGTTAACGGTGAGCTGGTCGACGCTTCCTTCGTGGTCGAACAGGATGCCGATGTCGCCATCGTTACCAGTCGTGACGAGGAAGCGCTCGAACTGTTGCGGCACGACGCGGCGCACGTCATGGCGCAGGCGGTGCAGGAGCTTTACCCCGGCACCCAGGTGACCATCGGTCCGGCGATCGAAGACGGTTTTTACTATGACTTCGCGCGTGAGGAGCCGTTTACCCCGGAAGACCTGGTCGAGATCGAGAAGCGCATGCATGAAATCGTCAAGCGCGATTTGCCGATCGTGCGTGAAGTCATGGATCGCGAGGCAGCGATGAAAACCTTTGGCGATCTCGGCGAAAGCTACAAGGTCGAAATCATCGATGAAATCATCCCGCAAGGCGAAGAAGTCTCGATTTATCGCCAGGGCGAGTGGTTCGACGTCTGCCGCGGGCCGCATCTGCCGTCCACCGGCAAGCTCGGTAGCGGCTTCAAGGTCATGAAGGTGGCCGGGGCGTACTGGCGTGGCGACTCGAAGAACGAAATGCTGCAGCGCATTTACGGTACCGCCTGGCCGGACAAGAAGCAGCTCAGGGCTTACCTGCATCGGCTCGAGGAGGCCGAGAAGCGCGATCACCGCAAGCTCGGTCGCCAGCTCGAACTGTTCCATCTGCACGAGGAGGCGCCGGGCTCCGTATTCTGGCATCCGAAGGGCTGGACCCTGTTCAACAAGTTGATCGAATACATGCGTAAGCGCCAGGAAGACGCGGGCTATATAGAGGTCAACACGCCGGACGTAATGGATCGCAGCCTGTGGGAAACCTCGGGTCACTGGGGCAATTATCGTGAGCATATGTTCACCACCCAGACCGAGGACGAGCGGGTATTCGCGCTGAAGCCGATGAATTGCCCGGGATCGGTGCTGATGTTTTCGCAGGGCCTCAAGAGCTACCGCGATCTGCCGCTGCGCATGGCCGAATTCGGCAAGGTGCACCGTTATGAGCCCTCGGGCGCGCTGCACGGGTTACTGCGGGTGCGACACTTCACCCAGGACGATGCGCATATTTACTGCACCGAGGAACAGATGGAGCAGGAATGTATCGACGTCATCGAACTGATCCTCGATATCTACAAGGATTTCGGATTCGACGACGTCGTCATCAAATTCTCCGACCGGCCCGATAACCGAATCGGTTCGGATGAAGTCTGGGACAAGCTCGAAGGCGCGCTGATCAATGCGCTCGACAGCATGGGACGAGAATACAAACTGTTTCCCGGCGAGGGCGCGTTTTACGGCCCCAAGCTCGAGTTCGTACTGCGCGACGCGATTGGGCGCGACTGGCAATGCGGCACGCTGCAGGTCGATATGAACCTGCCCGAACGCTTCGATATTTCCTATATCGGGGAGGATGGCGAGCGCCACCGTCCGGTCATGTTACACCGCGCTTTGTTCGGCTCGCTGGAGCGATTTTTCGGGATTCTGGTCGAGCATTACGAGGGTAAATTCCCGGTCTGGCTGGCGCCGGTGCAGGCCGTAGTGATGAATATCACCGACAAACAGGCGCCGTATGTCGGAAAAGTTGAAAAAATGCTTAAAAATCAGGGAATCAGGACGATTTCTGACTTGAGAAACGAAAAAGTCGGGTTTAAAATTCGCGAGCACACTTTGCAGCGCATTCCGTACATGCTCGTGGTCGGTGATCGCGAGGTCGAGGAAGAGCACGTTGCAGTGCGTAGCCTGGACGGTGAAGACCTGGGCTCAATAGCGATCGACGAGTTCGTCGACCTGGTGAAACAGTAATCCGGTTTTCATACCGGATTAATTTTTGCGAAACATATTGTTAGTAGATTTATAGGGAGAGTCCCCAATCGCAGACAACAAACAGAGCCGTCTTAACGAAGAAATAACAGCGCCGGAAGTCCGGCTGATCGGTGAGGATGGCGGACAGAGAGGCATCGTGTCTCTGGAAGAGGCCCAGGCTTTGGCGGATGAAGCCGGCGTGGATCTTGTCGAGTTGGTACCCGATGCAGAACCCCCGGTCTGTCGTTTGATGGACTACGGCAAGTTCAAGTTTCAGCAAAAGAAGAAGTTGCACGACCAGCGCAAGAAACAGCGCCAGGTGCACATCAAGGAAATCAAGTTTCGACCCGGCACCGAGGAAGGTGATTACCAGGTCAAACTGCGAAAGCTGACCGAGTTTATCGAGGTCGGCGACCGGGTCAAGGTGACCTGCCGTTTTCGCGGACGGGAAATGGCCCACATGGAACTGGGTACACAGCTACTCAAGCGGGTAGAGGAAGACACTAAGGAATTTGCGACCGTGGATCAGTATCCGCAGTCGGAAGGGCGCCAGATGACGATGATGCTGGTGCCCAAGAAACGCTAGCTGCTGTAAAGGCTGGCCACTGCCCGAAGACGCGTCTCCGGCGTCCAGGGACTTTTAATCGATAGATATTTAAACTGGAGCTAATCATGCCAAAGATGAAATCAGTCAGTGGCGCGGCCAAGCGTTTCAAACGAAATGCCGCCGGCGGCTACAAGCGCAAGCAATCACACTTGCGTCATATTCTCACCAAGAAATCGAGCAAGCGTAAGCGTCAGCTGGGCGAAAAGCTTGATGTTCACGCTAACGACGTACAGCTGGTGCGTCGCATGCTGCCGTATTCTTAGGGGGGTCGAGTTATGCCAAGAGTAAAAAGAGGCGTTACGGCACATGCACGCCACAAGAAGGTTCTGGATAAAGCCAAGGGCTACCGCGGCGCACGCAGTAAAGTGTTTCGCGTTGCCAAGCAGGCCGTCACCAAGGCCGGGCAATATGCCTATCGCGATCGTCGCCAGAAGAAACGTCAATTCCGTGCACTGTGGATTGCCCGAATCAACGCCGGTGCGCGTGAAAACGGCATGTCTTACAGCGTTTTCATGAATGGCCTGAAGAAAGCCTCGATCGAAATCGATCGCAAGGTGCTGTCCGATATCGCTATTTTTGACAAGCCCGCGTTTACCGCGCTGGTCGAAAAGGCCAGGGCCGGCCTGGAATCCGCGTAAGCTTCGAGTTTCGAGATGGCAGCGGTAAATCCCTGCCATCGCAATCAAACCGGTCATCAGGTGTCCCAGGATCTCGAAAATCTGCTGCAGCAAGCCTCCGCTGCCGTCAACCAGTCCAGCGACATGGCGGCACTCGATGCCGTGCGCGTCGCATATCTCGGCAAGAAGGGGGAAATCACCGCGCAGCTGAAAAACCTCGGTCAGTTACCGGTTGAAGAGCGACCGGCCGCGGGCCAGGCGATCAACCGGGTCAAGGTACAGATCCAGGAACTGCTGGAAACGCGCAAGTCCGAACTGGGCGATGCCGCGATTGCGTCGCGGCTCGCGAACGAAACCATCGATATTTCGCTGCCCGGAAGGCGCAGCGGGGCAGGTGGTTTGCATCCGGTCACGCTTACAATGAACCGCATCGACAAGATGTTCGGCAAGCTCGGCTTCGATATCGCGGAGGGTCCGGAAGTTGAAGACGACTTCCATAACTTCGAGGCGCTTAATATTCCCGAGCAGCACCCGGCGCGAGCGATGCACGACACCTTTTACTTCGATGACGGAATGCTGCTGCGCACGCATACCTCGCCGGTGCAAATCCGTGTCATGGAAAATCAGGAGCCGCCTTACCGCGTGATTGCGCCCGGGCGGGTGTACCGCTGCGACTCGGATCTGACCCATACTCCGATGTTCCACCAGGTAGAAGGCCTGCTGGTCGATGAAGATGTTTCCTTCTCGGTGCTGAAGGGCACGCTGCAGGAATTCCTCAGGATGTTCTTCGAGCAGGACGATCTGAAAACCCGCTTTCGACCCTCTTATTTCCCCTTCACGGAGCCGTCGATGGAAGTCGATATCAGCTGCGTGATGTGCTCGGGTAACGGCTGCCGGGTCTGCAGCCATACCGGCTGGCTCGAAGTACTGGGCTGCGGCATGGTGCATCCTGAACTGTTTCGACACACCGGCGTCGACGCCGAAAAATATACCGGTTATGCCTTCGGTATGGGAGTAGAGCGCCTGGCTATGTTGCGTTACGGGGTTAACGACCTGCGGCTGTTCTTCGAAAACGATTTGCGTTTTCTGCAGCAATTCACCTGATCGGGCGCCAACATGGAAATTAGCGAAAACTGGTTACGTGAATGGGTGAACCCCGCGATCGATACCGATACCCTGGTCAGCCAGTTGACCATGGCCGGACTCGAAGTCGGCGGATTGCGGGCCGCGGCGCCCGATCTCGACAACGTCGTCGTTGCCGAGGTGACGAGTTGCGAACGCCATCCCGACGCCGACAAGCTGAACCTGTGCCAGGTCAGCGATGGCGCGGACAGCTACCAGGTCGTTTGCGGCGCGAGCAACGTGCGAGCAGGATTGAAAGTAGCCCTGGCGCGAGTGGGTGCCGTACTGCCTGGCATCAAGATCAAGAAAGCAAAACTGCGTGGCGTCGATTCCGAGGGCATGATCTGCTCGGCGGCGGAGTTGCAGTTAGAGGAAACCTCCGAAGGGATCCTGGAATTGCCCGATGACGCGCCTGTGGGAACGTCTATCGTCGACTATCTGGCCCTGGCCGATAATATAATCGATATCGATTTGACGCCGAACCGGGGCGATTGCCTCAGCATCTCCGGCGTTGCGCGCGAAGTATCCGCGATTAACAAGATTCCGCTGCAGCAAAGCGCCGCGGCGAACGTCTCGCCGGCGATAGACGATGTCTTCCCGATCGAACTGGAAGCGCCGCAGCAGTGCCCGCGTTACGTTGGGCGAATCATCCGCGGAATCGATCCAGAAGCGCAAACCCCGCTGTGGATGCAGGAAAAATTACGCCGCTGCGGCCTGCGTCCGATCAGCCCGGTGGTCGATGTCACCAATTACGTCATGATGGAATTCGGTCAACCGATGCACGGTTTCGATTTCGACAAGCTCGACGGTGGCATCCGGGTGCGATTGGCAGAACCGGGCGAAAAGCTGGCACTGCTCGATCAGAGCGAGGTCGAATGCCAGGCCGATAACCTGTTGATCGCAGACCATGCCGGTGGGGTTGC
>JAASSH010000196.1 GCA_021767985.1 Gammaproteobacteria bacterium
AATAAGTCATGTCGACACATTTACGCGACAGCAACGCCTGGCACAGGGTCTGGAAGTTTTCGCTGCGGTAGCTTTTCGCCGCGAGCGGCACGATACGGATGCGACGCGAGATCTCGTCGACGCTGTGATCACCCTCGTCGAGCAGCATGCGAATGCGCGAGCGCAACGGCTCGATATGACTGGACAGCACCCCGGGCTGCAGGTTTTCCAGCAGCGCATCCATGCTGAGTAAGGCCTGGATTTCACTGGTGTTGAACCACAGCCCCGGCAGCTGGAACTGCTCGCCATCCGCGCTCTGCTCGTAACAGTAACCGCGCCGCTCCCGGTCCCACACGATGGGCGCCATCAGTCGATCGCGCAGGTATTCGAGATCGCGCTTGAAGGTCGCCGGCGACACCTCGAGCACATCGAGAAACTGCGCGCGTGTAACCACGCGCTGGTTGGTCAGCATCTGGTCGATCAGGTGGAAACGTTCGGTTCGGTCCATTGATAATCCTGTATGGCTCATCTAATGAGCTACTAATCCCCCGATAATAGCACGACTAATTTTCCGGAGTAGCCCATGGCCCTGTTCAACCGTCTGCTTTACAAGCTGTCCGCCTATTGCCGATGCCGCGTGATCGACGGCCCGGACCGTCAACCTTACCTCGAGCGTTACCATTTATTGCGTCTGCCCTTTGGTTACCAGGTGTACCTGCACCGCTTCGTTGCGAGCGACCCGGGACGCGGGCTGCATAACCACCCCTGGAGGCATGCACTGTCCCTGGTGCTGTGCGGTTGCTACCAGGAAACCCGCATGCTGGGCGCCAGCGCCGGTAACGCGCTGCACCAGCGCTGGCTGCGGCCGGGGCGCTTTAATTTCATTTCGGGCGAGGTGTTTCACCGCATCAACATTCCCGAAAACACCGAATGCTGGAGCCTGTTCGTGCATGCCGCCAGGGCCAAGTCATGGGGTTTCATCGAGCAGCAGGAGTACCGCGACCACAATGAAATCGTGGCCCAGGCGAGCAATCCTCAATGGTGGAAACAGGCCGAACGTCCGATCAAGTGCCCGCAAATGCGACTGCCCTGCACCGCTTGAATACGATCGAATTGCTCACGCATTACTGGCAACAGCCGCAACGTCTGAATTCACCTGGCGAAATCAAATTGCAACCACGGCCTGACCACGACGCGATCAGCGATTCCGAGTGCCGTAATCAGTTCCGTATCGGCGGATAGATAGCGGAATGCGTCATACCCGGGTGCCGCGCACCGTAACGCTCCGGCACGTCCTGGGTCCAGTCACTTGGAATAATGGTCGGTAACAGCAACAGCAGGACGAAAACTATCCGCTTCAACCAGAGCCCGTTCTCTGAGCCGGTCACGACCCCGGCCTCTCCACCGGGCGGACTTTCTGCCGCTTTTGCGTGGCGGGCCTTGCGATAAAGCCAGATCAGCATGCCGACGCCGATCAGCGTCATCAACAGGTTGAATTCCTGCCCCGGCGGGAGGCCGAACATGCTGCTGCGATACTCGCGAAAAAAATCGACAAAAAACCTCAGGAATCCGTACCACAGGATGAAATGTGCGACCAGCACTCCGGTCGGCGGTCGGGTTCGCCTGATTAACAGCAAAAACGGTACCAGCAGCAGGTTTTTGAGACCGTCGTAGAGCACGACGGGATGCCGAAAACCCTCGTGATCGGGAAACTTGACGCCCCAGGGCATCTCGGTAAGGCTGCCGACGATTTGACCGTCGATGAAGTTACCCAGGCGTCCAAAGCCCATGATAAGTGCGGCGGCGATCGCCAGCACGTCCGCAACCTCGAGGAAGCTGCGCTGGTTCAGATAGCAAAACAGGATAACCGCAATGGTCGAACCCAGCAGTATGCCATGCGTCGACATGCCCCCGAGCCAGATGGCCGGAATATGCCACAGATGCTCACCGTAGTAAGGCCATTCGTAAAATATGACTTCGACCGCGCGGCCGCCGAGAAGCACGCCGACGGCAATGTATATGATTAGTTTATAAACATCGCCATCGGAGAAGTGGAGTGTTACGCGATTGGCACGCAACCAGAAGTATCCCACGAGAAATCCCAGGGTGTAGCTCGCGCCGTACCACCACAGGTATAAACCGCCCAGTTCGGCGAATATCGGATCGATATTGTGCACGTAGGGACCAAACATAGATCAACTACCCGGTAATCCAGTAGCCCAACCTTAACGCCAATGACTACCTTTTTATTGATTTGCGTCGGGTTTTCAGCATGTGATAATAGCTTCCATTGTCCTATCCACAGGTGAGAATTCATGACCAGGAACCCGGTTTGGCGCTGGTTCGACGATACCTTTCTCGATCTCGGGCGCCAGTTTCGCTGGTCGTATCTGCCGCCGCTGATGATCTACCTGGCCGCCGGCGTGCAGGGCCTGACTGCAATCGTCGGTACCTTCTTCATCAAGGAATATCTCGACCTGTCCGCCGCGTTTCTCGCGGGGCTGGCTTTCTGGGCGGGGATACCCTGGACCCTGAAAATGCCGCTGGGGCACCTGGTCGACCTGATCTGGCGCCGCAAGGCGCTGCTGGTTTACATCGGCGCCTGCCTGATTACCGCCAGCATCCTGATCATGTACGGCGTCATCGCGCATACCCAGGCCATGGCTGAAATCATGAAGCCCGAGGCCTGGTTCGTCATCGCCACTATCCTTGCGCCGACCGGTTACGTGGTGCAGGACGTGGTCGCGGACGCGATGACGGTCGAGGCCGTGCCGACCATCACGGAACACGGCGACCCCTATCCCGAGAGCGAAATCAAGATCATGCATACCACGATGCAGACCCTGGGACGTTTCGCCATCATCTTCGGCCTGGCGGCCGTCGCCGCGCTCAATATCACGATGTTCAGCGGCGTCGAAGCGATGACCGAGGAAATGAAAGTCGCGATCTATGCCGATATTTACCTGATGGCGCTGGTCATCCCGGTGCTGTCGATATCCGGCGTCATCCTCGGTGGCGTCATTCTGCGAAGACGCGCACAGCGGATGCGTGAACAGGGCCAGGATCACGCGGCCATCGACAAGCTGTTGTTCGCGCCGACCGGCGAGACCCACGCCAACTGGTGGATTCTCGGCGGCAGCCTGGTGTTCGCCGTGTTCACCGTAACCATGGGTGTCAGCCAAGTGCCGCTGGCGCAGGAGATTATTTTTATCGGCTCGATGTCGATCATCCTGTTCCTGATGTACCGCCTGCTGCTCGAGCTGGAACCGGAGATGCGCAACATGCTGGTCGGCACGGCGGTCATAATATTCGTATTCCGCGCCACCCCGCTGCCCGGACCCGGCGCCGCCTGGTTCGAGATCGACGTACTCGGCTTCGATCAGCAGTTCCTGTCGGTGCTGTCGTTGATTGCCTCGCTGCTGACGCTGGTCGGGATGGTGGTGCTGCGGCCGATGATGGCGAAGCGCTCGATCGCTTTCGTCATCGTCGTGCTGACGATTGCCGCCGCCATCCTGTCGTTGCCGAACATCGGCCTGTACTACGGCCTGCACGAATGGACCGCGGCGCGTACCGACGGCGTGGTCGACGCGCGCTTTATCGCGCTCATCGACACCCTGATCGAATCGCCGCTGGGGCAGATCTCGATGATTCCGATGCTGGCCTGGATCGCGAAAAACGCGCCGTCCCACCTGAAGGCCACGTTCTTCGCGGTGATGGCATCGTTCACCAACCTGGCGCTGTCGGCCTCCAGCCTGGGCACGAAGTACCTGAACGAAATCTACACGGTGACGCGCGAGGTGCGCGATCGCGTTGCCGACGTGGTCAAGACCGCGGCCGATTACAGCGAACTCGGCTGGCTGCTGATCACGGTTGCGCTGATCGGGTTGCTGGCGCCGCTGTTGACGGTCGTGATCGTGCAACGCTCCCGCTTGCGCACCCAGCAATAGCTGCCCTGAATACTTTTCCTTTACTCATGAGTTGCGTCCTTCCGGCTGGTGATGAAGTTTAACCCGCGGTACGCTCGTCGAAGACAATCGAAGCTTGCGGGCGAGTATCGACGTGCAGCTGGAATATATCCGGCCTGGAATAATGACCCGCGACGTCCAGCGCCCGACGCGCGATGCCCACTTTCTCCGGATCGACATCGCAATACAGTATCCCGGCCTGTTCACGCATTGGCCCGGCGATAATCTCCCCGCCCGGCGCGATCACAACCGAGTCTCCCGGGTTGACCCATTCGTCCGCATCCGGATAAAGCTGGTCCTTTTCAGGAAAATCCTCCGGGAAATCGCTGCCCTTGAGCAGGTTGCCGCAACCCACGACCCAGCAACAGCCTTCGCGCGCGATATGGCGCAGGCTTTCGATCCAGTCATCGCCGCTGTCATACGTAGGAGCGATATAAATTTCGACGCCCTGCGAGTACAGTGCATAGCGTGCCAGGGGCATGTAATTTTCCCAGCAAAGCAGGGTGCCAATCCGTCCTGCAGGCGTATCGATTACTTTCAAACCGGAGGCGTCGCCAAAGCCCCAGACCATGCGTTCGGGATTGGTCGGCATCAGCTTGCGATGCCGATTGAGCAGGTTGCCCTCGGGTCCGATAACGATAACGGTGTTGTATAGCGTCGCTCGGCTCTGAGCGTTATCCCGCTCCTCGATTCCGCAAACGATCGTAACCCGGTTGCGATTCGCGGCATGGAATAATGGTGTCAAATCATCCGAATCCACATTGACCGCATTGTGCAACAGCCGCTCATGTAACTCCTGCGACAGGTTCCAGTCGCCGCCGGGCCGAAGCCGCCACACCCAACTGGGGTAACCGGGTATAAACGCCTCGCTGAAAACAATCAACTCGGCTCCTGCCTGTGCCGCTTCATCGATAGTCTCCACGGCCAGTTCGATCGTTTTACGCTTGTCCAGAAAGACCGGGGGTTTTTGTACGATTGCCAGTTTTGTCATGATGCTTACCTTTTCCGCTGCCCTGTTTAAGTTAAGTAACAGTCTAGTTCCGATAATTTTTGCTAACAATTGGCTAAAAAAAGAAAGATAATGTGCAAAAATGCACAGGCCTGCACAATGACTAACTGGGATGATCTGAGAATCTTTCTGGCGGTTGCCAGGACCGGCTCCATCAGCGGTGCCGCCAGGTATCTGAACGTTCAACACTCCACCGTTTCGCGACGGATGCGAAAAATGGAGGAAAAACTTGGCGCGCGCCTGGTAGAACGTAAGAAAACGGGCTACGAATTGACATCGGCGGGTGAGAACGTGAAGCAGGCAGCATTACGCGTCGAAACCGAAGTGCTAGGCATGGATGGCGTCGTCGTCGGTAAGGAC
>JAASSH010000197.1 GCA_021767985.1 Gammaproteobacteria bacterium
GACCCGGCATTCCAATATCTGGATCAAGGGTGACTTCGGCAAGGTCACCATGGGACAGGGCAGCGGTGCCGCCGATGGCACCGCCGAAGTCGATAAATCCGGGACCACTGTAATCCAGTATTCGGGCTCGAGTGCAGATTTGCTGGGGTCGATGGAGTATGGAACTTCGGGCGTAACCGTCGGCGGCGCCCGCTCGAATTTCGATGGCCTGGGTCGAAACGACAATATTCGCTACGACGCCGGCTACAAAGATTTTACCTTTGCCGGCAGCCTTGGAAACGGTGATAAAATCGAACTATCGGCCCGCTATGCAGTCGACAATCTGGAAATCAAGGTCGGCCTCTGGGACGAGGGAGATAGCGGAGGAGAAGACTCTGGCTACGCCGTTTCGGCAAGCTGGGAGAATGAGCGTGGACTTAATCTCACCGGCGCTTACGGTGGCGATGACGGTACCGACGATCCGACGAACATTTACCTGAAAGTGGGTTTCAAGGATGGTGACTCCGCCTACGCGGTCGACTGGTCCGAAACCCAGGACCTGGGGCCGGGCGACGCCAGCTCGGTCAGCGTGGCCTGGGTATTGAACCTGATGCAGGGTGTACAGACCTACGTGTCTTACCGGGTGGAAAGCATCGATGACGTGGCTGACGAGGATGATATCGATGCCCTGGTTGGTGGAGCCCGGGTCAAGTTTTAACGAGTAATCCCTTGATGACAATATCCAGACTGGCAACAGCCCTTTTGACGGCCCTGTTGCTGTTAACTACTGCTGGCTGCAGTTCCGTAAACCTGGGCCAGATCGACGAAACCCCGAATGACCGGGAAGAAATGGCGGGGCCCGGCATCTTCGCGGACGACACGGGCGAAACCACCCTGAAATGGAGTAGCGACGACAAACAGGCCGCATCGAGTCCCGAGCCGTCTAACGTGACGGCAATGGATGAAAAAGCCGAGTTTGAACAGTTCAAGATATGGAATGAACTCAGGACCAAAGGCGCGGAGTCGGCAGAATACCAGGAATTCCTGCAATGGCTGGAATACCAGGAGTTTAAGGCCAGGCAGTAGTTTGCGAGCATTTTTAGGATGCCGCGGACCCGACAGGTAACGCTAGTTTCGGCCTGGTCGATCTCTCGATCGGCCCTGCTTTTCTGCCTGGTGATTGCTATTGATCGGCAACCGGACATGCCCTAACCTAGCCGCAGTTCAAACCAGACGGTTCTCCATGAAATACTCGGCGTTACGACACTCTATAATCCTGGCATTGATCGCACTCGCGATCGGCGCCTGCTCCACTAGCAAGCCAATCGGCGAATGGCGCAGCGATGATTTTTCCGGAAGGCTGGATAATTTCCTGGTCATCGGCGTTACCTCGCAATCGGCCCGGCGCCGAGTGTTCGAGGATAACTTCGTCGGCGGTCTTGCGGCGCTCGAGGTTAACGCAACTCCCAGCTACAAACTGCTCGCATCCAGCCTGGAACTGAACAAGGAAATCGTTAAAAAGGCGATCGCGGGCAAAGATATCGGGGCGGTGCTCGTCACGCGCCTGGCCGGTTTCAGTGAAAAAGAAGTCTACCGGCAGTCTTCAGACAAGGACGAGAATCTCAGCTACTTCAGCATTTCCAGCGATGGGGTGAAGCAAATCGAAACCGGGTCCTACGAGCAACACGTGGTGCTAACGCTCGAAACCAAGGTCTACGATATCGCCTCCGAAGCGCTGGTCTGGTCGATGCAGTCCGAAGTGATCGACCCGACCAGATCCCGCCAGGCTATCCAGGATCAGATCAAACTGACGATCGATACCCTGCGTAAACGCGGCCTCGTCGGCAACTAGTAACAGGGGCTTATCCGCTTCAGGGCGCCTGTCCAGTTGTTTGCGCGGCGGGTGACTCCGACTGGTTCGACTGTATCGACATCGGCAGGTTGCGCATCATCCATAGCAACAGCAGTAATCCCGGCAGCGCGACCAGTGTCGAGATCAGGAAGAAGTCGAACCAGCCGGTCAGTTCGACCATCCAGCCGCTCGAAGCCGACAACAGCGTTCGGCCGAAGGCCATGAAGGACGTGAACAGCGCGAACTGGGTACCCGTATACGCCGTGTTGCACAGCACCGACAGGTAAGCGACGAAGGCCGACGAACCCATGCCACCGGACAGGTTTTCGATGCCGATGGTGAAATATAGGAACTGCACATCGTGGCCAGCCAGGGTCTGTGCGGCGTACATCAGGTTCGACAGCATCTGCAATATGCCGCAACCGAGCAGGCTTTTCATAATGCCGTAACGTTTGACGATCAGGCCCCCGACGAATACGCCGACCACGGTCGCGATGACGCCGAAGATCTTGCTCACCGTGGCGACTTCCGATTTGCTGAATCCCATCTCGTAGTAAAACGGGTAAGCCATGACCCCGGCGTAGGCGTCGCCAAACTTGTACAGCAGGATAAACGCCAGAATGATGATCGCGCTGGTGGGACCGTTACGTCGAAAAAATTCGACGAAAGGATCGATTACCATGGACTGGAATCCGATATCACCCTGGTTATGCCGTAGCGACGGTCGGCGTCGATCCGGGTCCGGCGCGAAAATCGCCGCCAGCATGCCAACCACGACCAGCGCCGCCATCACCATGTAAACCAGCGACCAGTCGAGCTGTTCGGCGAGAAACAGCGCGCCGGCTCCCGCCATGATTGCCCCGAGCCGATAGCCTGCCTGGGTCATCGCGGCACCGGCACCCTGCTCGTTCGCATCGAGAATCTCGATGCGGTAGGCATCGATAACGATATCCTGGCTCGCGGAAAAAAACGCCACCGCGAGTGCGCAGACCGCGGTCAGTAACGGGGTCGTCTCGGGGTGACTGAAACCGAGCGCGGCGATCGCCAGCATCAGCCCGACCTGGATCATCAACATCCACGAGCGGCGGCGCCCCAGCAGTCGCGTCAGTATCGGCAGCGGCACCCGGTCCACGAACGGTGCCCAGACAAACTTGAAGTTGTAAGGCGCGCCGACCAGCGCGAACAGTCCGATCGCGGCCAGCGCTACCCCGGCCTCGGCGAGCCAGAAGAACAGCGTTGCACTCGAGAGTGCGAGCGGCAGGCCGCTGGCAAAACCCATGACGAACACGAACAGCAGCCTGGGCTGCAGGTAAACCGCTAAGGTTTGGGCAAGCCCGGAACTGTTGCTGTCCGAATTATTCATTCCACTTGGCGAGTCGAGCAAGCGACGCAACCTCCTGCCAGGGTTGATTTACTCCCGTCCAACCTGTACCGGCACCGGGTTTCGGTTTATATTTGCCGGCATTCTATCAAGCCATGACAATAAAGAATCCTACACGCATCTCAATTCACCGGCTATTGTCAGCCTCCTGCCTGGCATTGCTGCTGCTGGCGTGCCGCTCGGCGATCGCATTTGCCGACAACTCCTTCACGCTGGCGGTGATACCCGATACCCAGAATTATATTGATTTCAGGCATCAGAAAGCCAAAGGCTTCGAATTCGACGCGGCCGACCTGTTTATCCAGCAGATGCGTTACGTCGCCGGTCACAGCGTTACCAACGGCGGCGATATCGCCTTCGTCGCCGCGGTGGGCGACGTCTGGCAGCACCAGACCAAAACCATCGACAAAGATCACCTGCAACGCGGCATCGGTATCGAGCCCAACCCGGTGCTGGCGCGGCGTTCGAAGCGCGCCAACGAGGTACTTAACATCGAGCTGCCGCGCGCAACCGAGGGTTACCGTATTATCAGCAAGGCCGGGCTGCCGTTCGGCGTTGCCCCCGGCAATCACGACTACGACGCCACCTGGAGCGTCATCGGGTATCCGCCCAACCGCCAAAAAAAATGGTCCGAACTGACCCGCACGGTCGAAGACCTGGGCATCCTGCACGTCGGCGGGCTCGATAACTTTCGCCGCGTGTTCGGAGACGATACGCCTTTCTTTCGCGACAAACCCTGGTATGTCGCGAGCTACCGTGGTGGTGCCAACAGTGCACAAAGGTTTTCGGCGGGCGGCTACGATTTCCTGCACATTGCGCTCGAGATGTCGCCCGGCAACGACGTATTGCGCTGGGTCGAGAAAGTGCTGGCACGGTATCCCGGGCTGCCGACGATCGTGACCACTCACGACTACCTGAACGTCGCCGGCGAACGCCGGGCAAGACCCCTGATCGACCTGGCCCGGATCGATCCGGAGTACCACAATAACGCCGAGCAACTGTGGCGCAAACTGATCCGGCAGCACGACCAGATCTTCCTGGTGCTTTGCGGGCACCATCACGGCCAGAGTTTTCGTAGCGACAAAAACCTGCACGGCAATCCCGTTCACCAGGTCCTGGCCGACTACCAGGAGCGCGGGCAAGTCGCGGTGCAGGCCGGACGCAAGCGGCGGGTCGGGATCGGCGACGGCTGGCTGCGCCTGATGACTTTCGACTTTGCCACCAGCCCGGCGACGATTACGGTCAGGACCTTTTCCAGCCATTACGGCCAGTACTCGTCGGACATGGACCGCTATGCCGACTGGTACCGGGCGAAGGAGCAGCCGCGGATGAGCGACGCCGAGTTCCTGGCCGCGGACGATTTCGTGATCCGGCTCGATGGTTTCAAGCAGCGATTCGAGCGCGCGAGCCAGGCCAACTGAGTGAAACGATTCGAAGCCCAGCTGCGGCTCGCCACCGGCCTGATCCTGGCGCTCTACGTGCTGCAGCACCTCGTCAACCATGCCTTTGGCATTGCCTCGATCGAAGCCGCCGAAAGCTACCGCAAGACGGTCGGCGCGCTGTTTCAGAATTTGCCGGGACTGGTTCTGCTGTATGGATCGATCCTGTTTCATGCGCTGATCGCGCTGCGCTCGATCTACCGGCGTTCGAGCCTGCGCATGTCGCTGTGGCAGTGGCTGCAACTGCTGCTCGGGCTTTCGATCCTGCCCCTGCTGGTCGGGCATACGGTCGGCAACCGCGGTTTCGATCTGCTCGGTGACATCGACCCCAATTACTATTACGTCGTGACCTCGTTTTTACTGAGCCCCGCGTTCCTGGTGAAGCTGGTTATATTGATCGCGGTAATCTGGGTACACATGGCCATCGGCCTGCACTTCTGGCTCAGGATCAAGGACGGCTATGACCGCTTCGTACCCTACATCTACGCTTTGGCGATACTGGTTCCCGCGCTCGCTTACGCCGGGCTTTTCCGAATGCTGCTGGAGGCCAGCGGCTGGCTCGACGATCAGGCACGGCTGGATCAGATCTATGCCGCCAAC
>JAASSH010000198.1 GCA_021767985.1 Gammaproteobacteria bacterium
AATCAACCTCTCAATTTTAGCGAGGATGACTGGCAAGCCTTCATGGACGGCTATCAGGCCTGAGGTCGAGCCCGGGAAGCATCACCTGTTAAAGGTACTCCCTGATCACCGCCAGGTAGACCTCGACGACGTCGGGTTGCCGCGCGAGGTGCGATCGCGCTTCCTGACCAAGCGCCTCGGCCTGTTCCGGCTGCGCCAGCAGGCGCGTGATCTCGCTCCAGCAGTTCGCCATGTTCGCGACCTGCAGCACGCCGCTGCCATTGCCGAGCATTTCGATATCTTCGACGATGTTGGCATCCGCGGGCCCCGTGATTATGGCGCAGCCGAGGCTGGCCGGTTCGAGCAGGTTATGCCCCCCGGTGGCATCGAAAGAGCCGCCCATGACGACGACGCGGGCGTAAGCCATCAGCGCCCCGAGCTCGCCGAGCGTGTCTGCCAGGTAAACCTCGGTGTCGCCGGCAAGCGCCTGCCCCTTGCTGCGTACCGCGTAACTCAGCCCGAGCTGTTCGATCTCGGCCTGAATTTCGGCGCTGCGGTCCGGATGCCGCGGCGCCAGCACCAACAGGATTTCCGCAAGCGACGCCGGGCGGCTTTCGAGAAACTGCCGTTCCTCGCCGGGATGGCTCGAAGCCAGTAGCAGGTAATCGCGTTCGACCAGGCGGGTTTGCGGCTGCGATCGTTCGATCCGTGATTTGAGATTACCGCTAATCGTGATCCGATCCGCATCCGCTCCGAGGCTCAGCAAGGCGTCCAGATCCCGCTCGCCGCGGGTCAGGATGCGGTTAAAATAGCCCAGCGTGGTTTGCAACAGGCGACGAACGAAACCTTGCGCGTTGAGCGATTTGTGCGACAGCCTGGCGTTCAGGAGCAGTAGATTCACCCCTTGCCTGCGCGCCTGGTAGAGCAGCTCCGGCCAGAGTTCGGTTTCCATCACCAACCCCAGTTTAATCGGGTGCCTTTCGAAAAATCGCCGGCAATGCCACCAATTGTCGAACGGGATAACGCCGGCCGTCACCGAGTCAGGGAACTGCTTGCGTATCGCTCGATAACCGGTCGCCGTAAAACTGGTAAACAGTATCGATTCACCCGCATCGATCAGCGCCTGCACCAACGGTGCGACGGCGCGCACTTCGCCGACCGACGAGGCGTGCACCCAGACCTGTTCGCCGGAGGCACTGTCGAAGCCGAACATACGCATCGACAGGTAGCCGCGCAGGCCGTGTTTGAAACCGTGTTTGAGGCCATGCAAAATCCAGAACAGCCATAGCGGCACCGACAGCAGGCGATAACCGACACCCGGCGATTCCACTATCGTCGGTGCGCTCATGGATAGAAAGGCGCCTCGTCCGGTGGGCGTGTTTTGAAACGCGGATGAATCCACATGTAGTTTTCCGGGTAGAGTCGAGCGTACTTCTCTATCGACTGGTTGATTAGAGTGGCGTCGGCGAGATCGTCACCACTGGGGAAGTCCCGCAGTGGCGGGTCGATGTGGAGAACGTAGCCGGAGCCGTCTTTCCTGCGCTCGGGATAGTACGGCAACATCGCCGCGCCGGAGGACTGCGCCAGCCTCGAGCTGGCGGTAATCGTCGCCGTGGCGATGCCCATGAACGGCGCGAACACGTTGCGTTCGCGCCTGAAATCCTGGTCCGGGGCGTACCAGGTCGGGATCCCGTTCTTGAGGCCCTTGATCAACTGCCGGGTGTTCTTGCGCGACACGGTATTGACGAAATAACTGCTGCGCCTGGTAAACAGGTAGCTGTCGAACATCGGGTTGCGCTGGGTGCGGTACATGACCTGCACCGGCATGAAAAGGGCCAGCAGGCGCGCGCCGATCTCGAGGCTGGTGAAATGCCCCGTCAGCAGGATTACGCCACGGCCGCTTGCCAGTACCTCGTCGAGGTATTCGCGTCCCTCGATCTGCACCAGTGGCCTGAGTTTTTCCGCCGGCCACCACCAGCACATCGCCATTTCGATCAGCGAGATGCCGATATTCTGGTAACACTCGGACTTGATCCGGTTTCTCTCGGCCAGCGTTTTTTCGGGATAGCAGCGCGCCAGGTTGGTATCGACAATTTGCTGGCGCCTGGCGCCCGTGGTCATGAAGATCAAGCGTCCGACCAGGCGCCCGATCATGAGTTCGACGCGAAACGGCAGCAGCGAGGTCAGCCGCAGCAGTCCGAAGATGCACCACATGGGCCAGAATTTCGGGGAGTAGTAATCGCTCGCTTTGAATATTACCGAGCTTTGTTCACCCATCGATTACTGCTGGGTCAACCAAAGGTTGATATCGAACAGATCGTCTTCCGTGAGGAGGCCAGCCGCCTGCTTCAGACGCAGCTTGTTGAGCAAATACTCGTAACGTGAAGCGGCGTAATCACGCTCGGTCCGGTAGGTTTCACGCAGTGATATCAGTACGTCGACGGAGGTTCGGGTACCGACCTCGAAACCTGCCTGGGTTGCCTCGAGCGCAACCCTGCTCGACTCGTTAGCCTGCTCGAGGGCTTTTACCTGGCTGATGCCGGATATCACATCGAGATAAGCGGTGCGGGATTGCTGCACGGCAAGTCGGTTTTGCAGCAGCGCGGTATTTTTCGCGGCAGCAAATTCTGACTCGGCCTGCGAGCGTTCGGCAGTAATGCGGCCGCCGGTGTAAAGCGGTATCTGCAGCTCGAGTCCCACCGTCAGGTCATCCTGCTGCGAGTCGCTGAGGAAACTGTCGTCGGTATCGGTATCCCGGTCGGTGTAACTGGCGACCAGATCGAGGGTCGGGTAACCGCTGCGCGCCTGTTTGTCACGCTCGTAACGCGCGGCGTTAAGCCTTTGCTGTGCCGCGATCAGGTCGAGATTATTGTTCAGTGCCAGCAATACCCAGGATTCCGCCAGGGCCGGGTCGGGCAGCGTTAGCTTGAGGTCCGGCCCCAGCGGAGCCAGCTTCTTGATCGAAGAATCGGCGGTAATAAGCACCAGTGACTGGAAGGCATTGTCGAGTATATTCTCAGCCAGGATCACCTCCGCCTCGGCGTTGTCGAAGCGAGCCTGGGCTTCCTGTACGTCGGTAATCGCAATCAGGCCTACTTCGAAACGTTTTTGCGCCTGCTCGAGCTGGCGTGCGATCGCGGTGCGCTCCGCGTAGGCGAATTCGACATTATCTTCGGCAGCGAGAATTCCGAAGTAAGTCTCCGCGACTCGAATGATCAAAGCCTGCCGTTCGGCTTTCAGGACAGCGAGTTCCGCCTCGACATTGGCCTCGGCGACCTTGATGTTGCCCTGGGTTTCGGTGTCGTAGAGCGACTGGGTCAGATTGACGCCGTAGCCGTAGATGTCAGTTTCGCTGTCACCGGTTTCCGAATTGTCGGATTCGCGCGTCGAGGCATTGGCGTCGAACGATATTTGCGGTTTGCGCTGGGAGCTGGCCAGCGGCAGGGCCTGAACCGCCGCCAGGTAATTGGATTCCGCTATCTTGAGCTCGGCATCGTTTTTCAGGGCAAGGCCGTATACGGTGGCCAGATCTTCGGCCGGAGCGGCCTGCCACCAGACGATCAGGAGTAACAAGGCGAACTTTGACGACAATTTTTGCATTCCGATTATCTTCGAGTTTTTAGTTGCAGGGATTATAGAGAAACTATTGACTTATTAATACACGGGCATATCGGGGTCAACCTCGCGCGCCCAGGCTTCGACACCGCCCTCCAGATTGATCAGCGTGCTGCCATTTAGCTGCTGCATGAACTGGATGACATGCTGGCTGCGAATACCGTGATGGCAAATCACGACGATTTCCGGTGTATCCTGGAAGCGATGCAGGTTTTGCGGGATCTGCGCCATCGGCAGGTTGATACTGCCGACGATATGACAGATCTCGAATTCCCAGGGTTCGCGCACGTCGAGCAGCAGCGGATTGGCATCCTCGAGATGCTCGGCCAGTTGCGACGCGGTCATCCGGCGCATGGCGACCGCGGTTAGCCGCCGAGCCGTGGTAAATCGGTTTCAAACAATGATTGTGTGGTCCATTCGGACTCGCCGACGCGGGTTATCAGCAATGCTTCCATCACCGGTGACTGGCCGACGATAACGAACATGCGACCGCCGACTTTTAGCGCCCGCTGCAAATTTTCCGGTACCGTGGCGAGCGAGCCGGTGACCGCGATCACATCGTAGGCCAGGCTGTCGTCGACCTGCGTTAGCCCGGTACTGACATAATCGACGTTGCTCAGTCCGCAGTTTTCGACGTTGCCGCGCGCAAGTTCGACAAGTTCGTCGCGGGTATCGATGCTGGTGACGTGCTGCGCCAGGCTTGCGAGGCACGCGGTAACGTAACCGCAGCCGCAGCCGACCTCGAGCACCTGGTCACCCGGTTCGATCAACAGGGCCTGCAGCATGCGGCCCTCGACCGTGGGCGGCAACATGCTGACGCCGTTGCCGATCGGGATCTGGCAATCGGCGTAGGCCAGCCCCTTGTAGGGGTCGCGGACAAAGTCTTCACGGTTGATCCGCGCGAGCACCGAGAGCACCTGGCTATCGAGCACTTCCCAGGGACGGATCTGTTGTTCGATCATGTTGAACTTGGCGACGGCTGTATCAGTCATGAAGCTTCTTGTTCTGGTGGGTTTAAGCCAGGCGTTAATATAGCACCCCGGGGTCGGTTATCACCAGTCATTGCTGGCGTAGTTGTGGGTGATTTCTTCACCTGGTGCGATATCTCGCAACGCGATGACGCTCAGATCGTCGTAATAACAGGCGTTCGGCTGGTCCGAGTGATTGATGTACCTGAGGTCGCACATCACCTCGATGCCCTGGTCTGCGCTAATCCACAGGACGTGATCGCCATCCTCATGGCAGGGACGGCCCTGCAGCCAGCCGATGACGGTACCGCCGCGGATGCGAGACTTTGCGAACAGGCCCTGGCCGTGGATGTCGCTGGCGGCGACATAGGTATTCTTAATCATCGGTTATTTTGAATTTCGGCTTTCTAAGAGTATTATTTTGAAACCTAATAATTATATCAAGGGCATTAGATGAGGAAATCCAACTTCAATTACGGCAGTGTTATCTTTGCCGCGCTTATGTCTCTCGGCTCGACTGGTTCGGCTTATGCTGCCGGTTTTGCCCTGATCGAGATGAATGCCAACGGGCAGGGCAACGCTTACGCCGGCGCGGCTGCCTACACGCCGAACGCATCGACCGTTTATTTCACCCCGGCGGGTATGATGAGTCTCGAGGGTGAGCAGATCT
>JAASSH010000199.1 GCA_021767985.1 Gammaproteobacteria bacterium
GATACCTGCGTGGTGCTGCAACGACCACAGGCAAGCGCGAGCCTGCAATCCGGCCGCGACGTCGACTGGCAGCAGGCGCTGGCGGCCGCGGAACCCGCGGACTGCGTGCCGGTCAAGGGCAGCGACCCGCTCTACATCCTGTATACCTCCGGCACCACCGGCAAACCCAAGGGCGTGGTGCGCGAAAACGGCGGCCACGCGGTGGCGATGAAGTACAGCATGAGCGCGATTTACGACATCGAACCGGGTGAGGTTTACTGGGCGGCGTCCGATGTCGGCTGGGTGGTTGGCCACTCTGATATCGTCTACGGCCCGCTGATTCACGGCTGTACCACGGTACTTTACGAAGGCAAGCCGATCATGACCCCGGATGCCGGCGCCTTCTGGCGCGTCATTTCGGAACACGGCGTGAAAGCGCTGTTCACGGCGCCGACCGCGTTTCGCGCGATCAAGAAGGAAGATCCCGACGGCGAACTGGCGGCGAAATACGACCTGTCGTGCCTGAAGACCATCTTCGCCGCCGGCGAACGCCTCGATCCGCCGACCTACGAGTGGCTCGCCGAAACCTACCAGGTCCCGGTGCTCGATCACTGGTGGCAAACCGAAACCGGCTGGGCGATCGCCGCCAACATGCACGGCCTCGAGCCGATGCCGGTCAAATCGGGCTCGTCGACGGTGCCCGTGCCCGGGTTCGACGTCCAGATTCTCGACGAGGCCGGCAACCAGCTCGGCCCCGACCAGCAGGGCTTTATCGCGATCAAGCTGCCGCTGCCGCCGAGTTGCCTGACCACCATCTGGGGCGACGTCGAGCGCTTCAAGGAAAACTACCTGGAGACCTATCCCGGTTACTTCACCACTGGCGACGGCGGCTATTTCGACGAAGACGGCTATTTATTCATCATGGGCCGCGTCGATGACGTCATCAACGTCGCAGGGCACCGGCTGTCGACCGGCGAAATGGAAGAAGTGGTCGGCAAGCATCCAATGGTGGCCGAGTGCGCGGTAATCGGTCGGCGCGACGAACTCAAGGGGCAGATGCCGATGGGGTTCGTGGTGCTGAAGAATGCCGAGGGCGCCAAGCCCGATCAGATCATCGCGGAACTGGTGCAGCTGGTGCGCCAGGACATCGGTGCCGTGGCAGCGTTCAAGGAAGCTATCGTCGTCGGGCGTTTACCAAAAACCCGCTCGGGGAAGATACTGCGCAAGACGCTGCGCTCGATGGTCGACGGCGACGACTACGTGGTGCCGTCGACGATCGAAGACCCGGCCGCGCTCGACGAAATCAAGGCCCTGCTTTAGACCGGGACCGATGCCCATCCGGAGGGCCTTAATCCTGTAATACCCCGTGCAGCCCGGTTCCTAGGGACTCGAAGGCTCTGTCCTGGTTGATGTAAATCAACTGGCGACTGCAATTGGATATGATAAGTCTCTCGAAATTGGTTTAATGGCCGGATGGATCTTTTCGAATAATCGGCCAGGTCGGTTAAACTTGACCAGTGGCTTGCTAACAACAAGGGTAAATCATGGCTATCATCGGTATCGATCTGGGCACGTCGAATTCCGCCGCGGCGGTACTCCGAGGCGGCCGCCCCGTCATCATTCCGAGCGCGGAAGGCATTAGCCTCGGCGGCAAGGCGTTCCCAAGCTACGTCGCAATCACCGCCGACGGGCAAACGCTGGTCGGAGAACCGGCACGGCGGCAGCAGGCGGCCAACCCGGAAGGCACGACGTCGGCCTTCAAGCGTCGCATGGGGCAACGCGAAGAAATCACGCTACGCGACAAGAAGTTTTCGCCCGAGCAGTTATCCGCTTTCCTGTTAAAGAAAATAAAGGACGACGCGGAAGCCTTCCTTGGCGAATCTGTCACCAAAGCGGTGGTCACGGTACCCGCGTACTTCGACGACAACCAGCGCAGCGCGACCAAGGATGCCTGCCGAATCGCGGGGCTGGAAGTCGAACGCCTGGTCAACGAACCGACCGCGGCATCGCTCGCTTACGGACTCGATCGTGCCGGTGAAGAACTGCGCATTGCCGTCATCGACTTCGGTGGCGGCACGCTGGATGTAACCATCATGGAATTCGGCAAGGGCGTATTCGAAGTCAAGGCGACCAGTGGCGATACCCGACTCGGCGGTACCGATATGGATCAAAACCTGGTCAATTACATTATCGATAAATTCAGGCAGGAGACCGGGGCCGACCTGGAGTCCGACGTAAAGGCAATGGCCCGCGTCAGGGAAGCCGCAGAAGTGGCAAAAATAGAGCTTTCGACCAGCACCACGACCCACATCAGCCTGCCTTACCTGACGGCCGTGGCGGGAGAACCCAAACACCTGGAACTGGATTTAACCCGCACCGAGCTGGAGCGCCAGGTCAACAGCGTCGTCGAGAAGTGTCGCGGGCCGATCGAGCAGGCGTTGCATGATGCCGGCGTTAGCGCGCAGGAAATCGACCGCATCGTGTTCGTCGGTGGCCCAACGCGCATGCCGGTGGTGCGGAAATATTTCGAAGACCTGTTCGGCCGCAAGGCCGAGATGGGCGTCGACCCGATGGAATGCGTCGCCAGCGGTGCCGCGATTCAGGCCGGCGTTCTGAGTGGCGAGGTTGGCGATATAGTGCTGGTCGATGTCACCCCCCTGACGCTCGGTGTAGAAACCCTGGGCGGGGTCGCGACGGCTCTGATTTCACGCAATTCACCGATTCCAGTCAAACATACCGAGACCTTTACCACCGCGGCCGACATGCAAACCGCGGTCACGGTCCACGTCTACCAGGGCGAACGACCGATGGCTCGAGACAATACCAGCCTTGGCGAATTCAATCTCGAAGGCCTGCCCCCGGCGCCCCGGGGCATTCCGAAAGTCGACGTCACCTTCGATATCGATGCCAATGGTATCCTCAACGTTACCGCCAAGGATCAGGCCACAGGCAAATCGCAATCGATCAGCATCACCGGCTCCACGCGGCTAAGCGATGATGAAAAGCAACGCCAGATCGACGAAGCGGAAAAATATGCGGAAGAGGACAAAAAACGCCGCGAACAGGTGGACAAGCTGAACAATGCCGACAATGTTTGTTACCAGGCCGAAAAAATCCTGGCCGAGTTCGGTGAAAAGCTGACCGACGAAATGAAGGATCGATTGCAAACCGGGATGCATGAAACCCGTGAAGCCATCGATAAAAAGGATGCCGAACAGGCCAGCCAGTGCGCGGAGAATCTTGAGAAAGTTCTGCGTGAAGCGGGAACAGTGATTTACTCGCAAAGCTCGGAAGCACCGAAATCCGGTCCCTATGCACATCAGGCCGCGCCCGACATGAGCGGTGCCGGCGGCGAAGCCAAGCCCTCGGGTGCGGGTCCGCGCGGCAAGGTGGTCGACGCCGATTACACCGAAACCCGCTGAATCGACCCATGGCCGGCGACCAGCGTGATTACTACGAGGTGCTTGGCGTAGCGCGCGATGCGGACGCGAAAACGATAAAGGACAGATTCCGCGAGCTGGCGATGAAGTATCATCCCGATCGCAACAAGTCGCCAGACGCCGAGGCGAAGTTCAAGGAAATTGCCGAGGCTTACGCCATTCTTTCGGATCCGAAGAAACGCGCGGACTACGATTCACGCGGTTTCGCGGGCGTGGCCGACTTTTCCGCCGAGGATCTGTTTTCCGGTATCGATTTCGGTGACATTTTCGGCGGTACGGGATTCGGTTTCGATCTTGGCGGGGGATTGTTCGGCGATTTTTTCGGGCGTCACCGTCGCCCTCGAGGTCCCGCCAAAGGCAGCGATCTCGAGGTCAGGCTCACCATCCCACTGGAAAAGGTATATTCCGGCGGTGAAGAAACGGTCCACTTCAACCGGCCGGTGTCTTGCCCTGATTGCCAGGGTTCCGGCGCCGAGAAAGGCAGTGATCCCCGTCCCTGCACGCAGTGCGGCGGCAGCGGCAAGCAGGTAACGACCCGGCAGGAAACCAAGGACAAGGGGTCGATCAGTTTTCAGCAGATAACCGTATGTCCGCAATGTCACGGCCAGGGAACATTTATCGATAAACCCTGCAAATCCTGCGGCGGTCGCGGCGAAATCAACCAGGACGACAATCTCGAGGTAACCGTGCCGGCCGGCGTCGACGAAGGTACGGCGCTGCGGATTCCCGGCCATGGCTTACCCAGCCCCGCGGCCGGCGGTCCACCGGGTGATTTGTTTGTCATCGTCTACAGCCAGCGCGACCCGCGTTTCGAACGCCACGGCGCCGATCTGTGGCGCCGGGAAATCATCGAAATACCCGACGCGGTGCTGGGCACCAGGCTTAGCGTGCCGACACTGGATGGACAGGTCGAGGTCAAGGTGCCCGCTGGCTCGCAACCGGATGAAGTATTACGTCTCAAGGGTAAAGGCCTGCCGGTTTTTGGCGCACCGATGCATGGTGACTTGAATATTCGCCTGCAGATCCACATCCCCGAGAAGCTGACCAGGACCGAAAAGGAGCTTTATCAACAGCTACGTGAATCCAGCGCTAAAACCAAAAAGCATTTCTGGCAATAGATGGCCCCGGGAGATCGTTAACCTGGCAGTAACTACTTGAGCAGCGGCCGCAGATCCTCGAGTTTGTCGAACAGGTGCCAGATGTAGTCACTGGTTCCGTTTTCTCGATGCGGGTGCAGATCGGCAAGTTTCGGATCGTTGCAGTAGCTGTCAAAAGCGTCCTGTGACTGCCACTCGACCAGGATCATGACGTTACGCGGTTCGACGTCACCTTTGGCGGCCTCGCGGAATTTTCCCAGCGCAACCACGCGACCGCCGTGGGCATAGACCTCCTCCGCCGACCTGCGCGAATAAGCAAGATACTCGTCCTGATTCGAGACATTGAACAAATTGAGGGCGTAAACAGCTTGGGTCATCGGTCGTTCTCCGTTGCAGTTAAAAGGCTCCGCTGGCAGTTGTAGCTGTATCGCCTGAAATTCAGCTGACTATGGCGATGACGAGGTCCATCACATTGGTGTTGGTCGGACCGGTTACGAACAGGCTTTGATGTCGTTCGAGGTAGTTGCCGGCGTCGGCCGCCTGCAGCGCTGCGCGCGCGGCGGCGGGGTCGCTCCAGGTATTGCCATTGACGATGCCGCCGGCGGCGCTGGTCGGGCCGTCGGTACCGTCGGTGCCGGCCACCAGGAAATCGATATTGTCCATGCCCGAGACATACTCGGCGAGCGCCAGCGCGAGGCTTTGATTGCGCCC
>JAASSH010000200.1 GCA_021767985.1 Gammaproteobacteria bacterium
CGACGGCGCCTTCGACAACCTCTAACGCGCAACTCCGGCAAATGCCGCTTCGACAACTGTATGGCACTTCGATTCCGGAGGAGAGCATTGCATCGAGCATACTCTGGTCGGCAGCGACCTCGATTTCCCGACCGCTGTTCTGCAATTCGACCACGAACGGACGGTCGTTGACGTTAACTGTTGCGGCAAAGCGTTCACGGCGGATTCTTTCGGGCGAGATACCCAGAGCGTCGGCCGTCGCCAGTACCGCGTCAATAAGGCGTCCGGGCCCGCAAACATAAATCACCGCATCCTCGGCAGCACCACGCAGGATGGTTTCGAGATCCATGCGTTCATTGAGGTCCGAACGGTAGAGTCGCAAGCTGGTGCCGAACTCGAGTTGCAGGCGGTCACGAAATGCCATGTGGCTGTCATCCCGACCGGCATAATGAATTTCGAATACCGCACCGTGGGACTTTAACGTCTGCGCCATGGGCTTGATCGGCGTAATGCCGATACCACCAGCAATCAAAACAGCCGAACGCTGATCATCGTGCAGCTCGAAATTGTTTTGCGGCAATTCGCATTCGAGACGCATGCCAAGCGCGTAAGTATCATGTACAGCTTGTGATCCGCCACTGCCCTCGTCATCGCGGAGCACCGCAATCTCGTAGATATCGCGTCGCGCCGGGTTGGAGCAGATTGAATAATGGCGTAACACCCCGTTGCCGTCGGCAAGGCGCACCGGAACCCGCAGATGAGCACCGGCCTGTACTGGTGGCAATTCGCCACCCTCGGGATCGCGTAATTCGAAGGCGCGAACCTGTGGTGTCAACTGGCGGATTCCCGAGATCACCAGTGACAAGGGTCCTTCGCCCAGCGTTTCTACCGGGACTTTGCCGATCCCGGCGGATTTTAGCTCATTCAATTCCTGCATCAGCGGTTGTACCAGGCTTTCGATATCGGCGTCGGTGTACCGGGGCGTGATATGTTGCGGACAATTCCAGTCGAATGCCTCGACATGAATGACGAAACCTCGCTCGACATCGGCGCGATATTCCGGGGACTCCAGTTGCGCCAGCAATTCCAGCTCGTCTTCACCGATCAGGCGCACGCGTCCAAGCAGCTTGAGCCGGGTCCGGTTGGGATAATCCATGAAAAAGAGTGAAACCCGATCATCGCGGCGGAGGTTACCGACACTGACATACTGGCGGTTGCCACTGAAGTCTGCGAATCCAAGGGTTTGCGAATCCAGGATCCGCACAAAGCCAGTGGGTCCCCCGCGGTGCTGTACGTAAGGCCAACCGGTTTCGCTGACGCTGGCCATGTAAAAACTGTCACGCGCGGCTATAAAATCAGCCTCGCGCTGGCTCAAGTGAGAATTGTAGTCCTCGCCTTCATCGAAGCTGGCGTATCCGGCACGACTTCCCATTTCTCGCTGTACTTCGCGCACCGAGTCAGTAAACGCAATTTCAGCAAATTTGTGTCCCATGGTGGATTCCTCCGCTTACAGAATTCCGGGGCGAGCGTGAACCCGCCCCGATCAGGTTAAGACGCGAGTCTGAGTTCGACCTTCGGGAAGTCGATCTCGACTTTACTGGCTTTACCGAGGATGTTGGTTAAGACATTAAGTCCGACATGGGTGATGATCTCGACGATTTCGGCATCACCGTAGCCGGCGTTACGCACTGCGAGCAACTCGGTGTTGGTGACTCCGCCGCTGTTTTCGGCAAGAGCCCTCGCGAACTTGACCGCGGCGTCAGCCCTGGCATCGTGGCTGCCGCCGGCACGGTTGGCCTCTATCTCATCGTTGCTGAGGCCGGCCTTGCGACCAATCGCGGTATGCGCCGAGACACAGTATTCGCAGGCATTCTTCTCCGCCAGCGCCAACGCGATACGTTCGCGTGTCTGCGCATCGAGCGCGCCGCTGCCGGCGATTTCATGCAATCCCAGGAATGCCTTGAGTGCAGCCGGGGAATTGGCAAAAACTTTCAGAAAATTCGGCACCATACCGAGTTGCGTCTGAACGGCGTCGAGCAGAGCGGCCTGTTCGGCATCGGCCTGGTCGCGTTGGACAACATTGATTCGACTCATGATTTTACTCCTGTCGTTTGGTTTAGTCGGGTTCCCGTATCCACTCGATGCGGGATATTCAAATCATCGTCGATTACGTTTGAAAAAAGAATAATCAATATTTACAATTAATTATTCCATTTGAAGAAATAATATATGGATCGATTTCATCAATTGAACGTATTTGTCGCGGTTGCCGAGGAGCAGGGGTTTGCCGCCGCCGCAAGACGCCTGGATTTGTCGCCGCCGGCAGTTACGCGCGCGGTGGCACAACTCGAACAGCGTCTTGGTGTCAAATTACTGAATCGCACCACGCGTTTCGTGCGCACTACCGACGCTGGCCAGCTTTATCTCGAGGACGTGCGCCGTGTACTGGCCGACGTGGAAACCGCCGATGCTGCGGTTGCCGGCGTCAGCGCCGCTCCCCGCGGTCACTTAAGCGTTACGGCACCGGCCATGTTCGGTCGAATCTTCGTCACACCGCGGCTGGTCGCATTTTTAGAGCAATATCCCGAGACCGAGATCTCGGCGTTATTTCTTGACCGTGACGTTAACCTGCTCGAAGAAGGTGTCGATGTCGCCATTCGCATCGGAGATTTACCAGATTCGACCCTGCGTGCGCGCAGGATCGGAGAAGTGCGGCAGGTTGTCTGCGCTGCACCGGAATACCTGCAACGAAGCGGGATACCGCAACACCCACAAGAACTGGCGCAACATAACCTGGTGGTGTCTACCGCTACCGGTAGCATGCACCGCTGGCAGTTTGATGGCGCCCGCCCGGTGCGATTGCAACCGCAACTTGCGCTAAACACCAACGACGCCGTGATCGAGGCCGCACTGTCCGGTTTCGGGGTTACCCGCCTGCTGTCTTACCAGGTGTCGCGGGAAGTTGCCGCCGGACGGTTGCAGATATTGCTCGAGGATTACGAACCTCGGCCACGACCGATCCACATTGTCCACCGTGAGGGCCGCTTCACACCAACCCGGATTCGCGCCTTCATCGATTTTATCATCGCAGATCTCGGTGCCGAACCGCTGTTACGTTAGCCCGTGCCCCGGGTCGGCTTTCGCTCATGCCGAGCAGGCGGTGATGCAGCCGGGGCAAGCTATGTGTAGCAGGTAAGAGAACCTGGAATCTAGATAAGGCGTTTAATTATCAAGTTAGAAAAACGAAGCACTATAGCTATTCTTTCACGAGGAGAATCTTTATGCTTTCCATTAAATCGACGGGGCGGGGAACTAATGGGCGCACGCAATGGCTTTATCGAAACAATTGGGGATACGCCACTCATTCGATTGCAAGCAGCGTCAGAAGCGACCGGTTGCGAAATATATGGCAAGGCGGAGTTTTTGAATCCTGGTGGTTCCGTCAAAGACCGGGCTGCTTGGTGGATGGTTCGTGAAGCCGAGAAGAATGGTTCATTGCAGCCTGGGGGTACTGTCGTAGAAGGCACCGCAGGAAACACCGGGATCGCCATCGCCCATATCTGCAACGCTCGCGGTTACTCCTCTGTCATCTACATGCCCGATAATCAATCTCGTGAGAAGGTCGAAGTTCTCGAATCACTAGGGGCCGAGGTACGTGTCGTGCCAACCGTGCCATACACGAACGAGATGAACTACCAAAAGCAGGCGGACCGGTTCGCCCAATCGCTCGATGGCGCTGTTTGGGTCAACCAGTTTGATAATACCGCCAATAGGCTCGCACACTACGAGTCGACCGGGCCTGAAATCTGGGAACAAACGGAAGGTAGGGTAGACGCCTTTGTTTGCGCTGTCGGTACTGGTGGAACAATCGCTGGTGTGTCGAATTATCTCAAGGAGCAAAGGAAAGAAATCCAGTCCGTGTTGTTGGACTGCATTGGCAGTGCACTCTACAACTTCATTACAACGGGGACAGCAACCATGAGTGAAGGAACAAGCATCACTGAGGGAATCGGTAATAGTCGTATCACAGACAACCTGGCCGACGCAAAGATAGACTGGGCGCTGCAGGTGTCCGATCAGGAAGCGGTCAGTATGGTCTACAAGTTGTTGCGCGAAGAAGGTTGGTTCTTTGGCTCAAGCACAGGTGTGAACGTTTGTGGCGCTGTAGAGGTAGCAAGGAAACTCGGTCCCGGGCACACCATAGTGACAGCCCTTTGTGATGGTGGTGGTAAGTATCTTTCAAGCCTGTTCAACAAGGAATGGCTGGCAGAAAGAGGACTGTTTGTTAACTAGATCCCGCTCGGAGATTTTCCTGCCAGTTACCTTGAACTGACTTTGGTATTACTCGAGATAGATTTCCAAGAGATACCAATAGCGGACACTGACAAGCGCTTCCGGTGGGTCGGAGTACGGCCAGAAGCAGCCTCTGTCACAGATGCAAAATAGGTTATGTGGGTAAAGACAGTGATCCTTATTAATCCAGCTCATTTGCGATTCACCGGTCTTCTCGTTTACTCTACCGAGCTGCACGACCAGAATAATCAATAACCAAAGGAGAATTTACTATGTCGTTTTATCGAATTACACGCTTCGCCTCGGCGGACATGAGCAAGACCAAAGCAATGGCGGAATCAATGCGCAGTCAACTCGAAAATATCGGTGCAGAATTTATTGATGTCGTCGACTATGGCAATGGCAAGGGCGTTGTACTGGCTAAATACCCAGACCAGGCGACCATGGACGCAGCTAGCGATACTGCAAATGCGGCTTTCGGAAAAATGATCGAGGCAGGCGTCATCGATGGCGACTCGGTTCACCCGCATGTGGGTGAGGTGATGCAGTCGTTTTAGTTGTCGATGAAAAACATTTGACCCCGGGTCGTCTGTCACCGCTGATTCCTCGTGTTTGAGCAGCGGTTTTCTCAATAGCTGCCGCTCAGATAAGTTACCTGGGCTTCTCGAAACGGCCACTTTCGGACGCTCAACAATGACTCGATAATATGTTATCGAGTCAGAAACCTTATAATCTCGCTGTTATGTTTCACGCGCGTAAATATCCATGAGTTGACTTGTACAATGAAAATTAATTTCACGAAAAGAGAATACCGACTGCTATTGGATATCGTTTATCTAGGGCAATGGATGATAGAAGCCCACAAACTCGGCAACGAAATAGAAGATGACGAATACGAAATGCTCGTGCAGAAAA
>JAASSH010000201.1 GCA_021767985.1 Gammaproteobacteria bacterium
CGAGGCTCGATAATTATCCGCACCAGTTTTCAGGGGGTATGCGTCAGCGCATCGCCATCGCGATGGCGCTGCAGGCGGAGCCATCGCTGTTGATTGCCGACGAACCGACCACCGCACTGGATGCAACGCTCGAAGTACAAATTATCCACCGGCTAAGGGATTTACAGCACAGCATGGGATGCTCGATTCTGTTCATTTCCCACCACCTCGGTGTGATCGCGGAACTATGTGACGCGGTGATCGTGATGTATGGTGGCGAAGTCGTGGAGCGCGGCAGCGTGCGCGATATTTTTCACAGGCCATCCCATCCGTACACCGAGAAACTGCTCGAATGCGATCCCGCGCGCATCGCTGAAACCACGCGTTCGTTACCGACGATTCCCGGAGAGATTCCGGATCTGGCGAACCTGCCCGCCGGTTGTATATTCGCCGAACGCTGCGATAAAAGCATCGATCTCTGTCGTGATCAAAACCCGCCAGACCGAGAAATCGGGGCGAATCACTGGGCCCGATGCCATCTCGCGGGAGACCAGGCGACATGAGAGCCTTGCTCGAATTGAAAGACGTCAGGGTGCGATTTCGTACCCGCTCGGATTTGAATGCCCTGATCAGGGGCGATCACGATCCTTTTGTCGACGCGGTAAACGGCGTTTCGCTGCAAATCGGGGAAGGCGAAACTTACGGCCTGGTGGGTGAGAGCGGTTCAGGCAAGACCACGCTGGCGCGCTCGATCATCGGGCTGGTGCAGCCACAGGAGGGCAGTATCCGGTACGACGGTACTGAATTGGTGGGTATGCCCGCAGCCGAGATGCAGCGTTTTCGCGGCAATGTCGGCACCATGTTCCAGGACCCGGTGGGTTCGCTAAGCCCGCGTATGACGATTCGCTCGCTGTTGGCCGAGCCCTTCAAGATACACGACATGGGGCAGCGTGACCTCGGGCAGGAGGTGAACCGACTGCTCGACATGGTCGGCCTCAACCAGGATTTCGCCAACCGCTATCCGCACCAGCTCAGCGGCGGCCAGGCGCGCAGGGTAGGGGTTGCCCGGGCGCTCGCGCTGCGGCCGAAACTCATCGTGGCCGACGAGCCGACCGCCGGACTCGATGTATCGGTCCAGGGCGAAATCCTGAACCTGCTGGGCAGGCTACAGCAAGAGCTTGGCCTCAGTATCCTTGTCATCACGCATAACCTGAACGTGGTGCGGCACATCACCGATCGCATGGGCATCATGTACTTCGGTCGAATTCTCGAGCAGGGCCCGACCAGCACGATGTTTCATCAGCCCAGTCATCCCTACACGCTGGCATTGTTATCGGCCAACCCGGAGCCCGATCCTGACGCCCAGATCGACAGGCTCGAACTCCAGGGAGAGGTGCCCAGTTTGCTCAATCGTCCGGCAGGTTGCGAGTTCCACCCTCGCTGCCCCTTCGCTGACGATATTTGCGAATCGACTTTCCCGGAATTAACCGCAATGGGCGACGATCACGGCTACCGCTGCCACCATCCGCGGCATCTGTAATTCCGGTTACCGGTTAACCAGCGGCCAGAGGCGGCCGTCGTTGCGACCAGGGGCGACGGTCCTCGATCGCCTGGCCAATCCGGAAGGTGCAGACGTCATCGTAAGGGCGGCCTACGATCTGTATCCCGACGGGCAGTCCGCGGTCGGTCATGCCCGCCGGCACGCTCAGTACCGGGCAGCGGTTAAACATGTTGAACAGGACGGTCATTGCGGTATCGGTATCGGTTACTTCCTGGCCATTGACGACGAGCGTGTCTTTTTGCCAGTTCTCGGCCGGTACCTCGGGGCATGACACCCCGGGTGTTATTATTGCGTCGTATTTCTTGAACAAGGGCCCCAGGTGGTCGTGCCAGATGGCGCCGGCTACCTCGAGACTCCGGCGGTAGTCATCGGCCGTGACCGCAGAAGCTGTTTCATATAGCTGTGGTACATAATCGCTCATCTCATCGGCATGATTTTGTAGCGCTTTCTTCAGCACGCCAGTAAAGATAAATTCTTCGCTCATATGAGCAAGCCGTATGGCTTCGCTGGCCCAGTCGATATCGATCAGCGTGATTTCGGCGCCCGCATCGCGTAAAGCATCCAGCGTTGCCAGGGTTTCGCGCCTGACATCATCGATGACCAGGTAATGGCCGAGGTCGATCGAGCATGCGATTTTCATGCCTTTGACATCGCCGAGTTGCGTCGGGATCTTAAGCCGGTTACGCAGGCTGTTGTGATCGAGCGGATGCGGCCCCGACATGACGTTTTGCATCAGCGCCGCGTCGGCGACGCTGCGGGTTATCGGCCCGACGTTAACGTAGGGGTCGAAGGAGGAATGTTGATCGAGCGGATTGCGCCCGTAGGGCGATTTATACCCGACCACGCCGCATTGCGCGGCCGGCTGGCGAATCGATCCGGTACTGTCGCTGCCGGTGGCGAGCGTGGTCGCGCCCGCGGCGACCGCCGCCGCCGAGCCGCCGGACGAGCCGCCGGGCGTGATATCCAGCCGCCAGGGATTGCGCGTCACGCCCCACATGCGCGAATGACAGGCGAACAGCCAGCAAAACTCGGGGCAGGTGGCGCGCGCGAAAAAATTGGCGCCGGCGCGCATCAGTCGTTCGACGGCTGGATCGGTGTGCTGGTCGATCCGGTCGGCATTCATCAGGGATCCGACCGTAGCGCGGGTTCCCTTGATCGCAGAGCTATCCTTTACCAACAATGGCAAGCCTTCGAGCCGACGGGGATTCCCCTTGCGATAACGAGCTTCCGATTTCCTTGCGCGCGCCATGGCAGCGTCGAAATACTTGTCGGCCAAGGGATTCACCGTGGCGTCGATCTGCTCCGCGCGATCGATTATCGCACTTAGCAAATCGACCGGGGAAAGTTCGCCCGACCGGAAGTGCCCGAGTGCATCGCTAGCCGACAGGTAATGGAGTTCGCTGGTTTCCAGAGGCATGGGTGATTCCTCGTTTATGCCGATTGATTAGAAGGGGCGTATCTTATCGGACAGCCTGACCAGTTTCAGCGCGTCGTAACGTTCCTCGGTTTCATAGGAATCGAAACCGAACCTGAACGCGGTGGTGCCGTTCGGTAGCGTCTGAATAATCTGGCCGCCATAGCCGCGCATCGTCGGGATCCAGAAATCTTCGCCGCTGTTCGATCGATAGGGCAAGTGCCAGGTTCCGGCATGATAGTGAACCTCACCGGTCTCGATCCGGATACCGGTAGGCAGACCCTTGGGTATGCGGGGGTCGAAAAATTCGTCCAGCATCAGGGGGTCCAGTATCTGCTCATCGCCTATCCTGCCGCGATCCAGAATTAATTGCCCGAGGCGTGCGATGTTATCCATGCTCAACAGCAGTCCCGCGTCGCTGAGCGGCACCTCTTTGGCGGGATCGGTCTCGATGGTATGAAACTTGACCGCGTGGCGCAGGCGTGCCGGGGTATAGATTTCGTCGCACACCATGGCCCAGATGCGAGCATCGGGGCCGCGCACCCGCTTCAGAATGGCGTCGAGCGCGGCACCGGCGATATAGAGATCCTGGTCGCGGTAGCGCGCGACCGTACCGGGCGGCCAGGGATAAGCAGGGCAGGCGAAGGCGGCCAGGTTTTTTTCGTGCTGGCTCGGCGCCAGGAACCAGGCGTGGTAGTGGTTGTAACTGGCCAGCGCCTCGTCCGATTCCTGCGATTGCCATTCTTCCAGCAGATAGTCAGCGAAAATATCGCGCGGTTCTTTGCGGGCTGCAGCGGTACCGATGCCGCTTGCCATGTTGAGGCAATCGCCAACGGTGATGTCTGACCAGTCGGACTTGTTGCGGGCCTCGGGTAGCAGGTCGCAGACTTTTTCGACGCGCGGATCCTGACCGGTGATATGGGCTATTCGCAGGCAGGCGATGCTGCAGAATGCGGTCTTGGTGGCCGACCAGATGCCGAATTTCATCGCACGCGGGTAGGGATAATCGCCCATCGAGCTGCGGCAGGGGCTGGAAAAAATTTCGTCGTCGATCACCAGTCCGCTGACCATCGTGGAGTCGCTGCCAAACCCGTTGTCGATATCGTCAAAGTTATTGCGTGTCGCGTCGGAAAACCATGCGGTCAGGGGTTTCAGCGGCAGCTGATCGTTGCGCTCGGCACGGAACTGCTCGACTGCAGCGTCGGCATCGGTGGCGTCAAGCGGTGTTGGCCGGGCGTGCAACCAGCCCCAGGTCTGCAGGTTGTCGGGGCACAGGAATGTCTTGGTTTCGGCAACCACCTGGTAAAAAACCCGGGATACCTCGTCGTCACGGTACAGAAATGTAGCGATACCGTGATGGGTATCGTTCTCGAAAATATTCGAAAGCTGAAACGGCAACGCGGCACGCGACCAATCGCCGTCTTCAAGCTCGGACCAGACCCGACCTGGCGACAGTGTGATATCCCAGTATCCGTTGCCGTCAGGGTCGCGCAGTAAATCTCGATCTAGCGGAATCAGGTCACCATTATCACTGGTCAGCCGCAGCCCCGATTTCGGAAACAGGTCGATAGATTTGCCATTGATTTCCACCCCCGGGTGATTACATTGCATCGGGGTTTCGTCGATCTCGAGATTTAAACTGAGATGGTGTTTTGCCGGTGCCGATGATTCGCAGGGCAAGAAGGCGCTATTATCGACCTGGGTATCCACTGAGTCCGCACCCTGCAGTTGTGGCGCCTTGAGCTGGCTGCGATCAATTGGCATTGAAATCATCTAGTTGCGTGCTTTTATTTATTGTTTTACTGTCGGATCAGCATCGTTATCTACGCGCGGCAGCTTATCACAATCGCGGCTTATCTATCCAAACTGATAGTTTTGTCTGAAAGCCATGTAAATAAAGGCTTGAAGCCGGTTGATTAGTTAGATTTCTGCGGTAGAATACTCGGCCTTGAATTTATAGTCGCGTAGCTCAGTTGGTTAGAGCACCACCTTGACATGGTGGGGGTCGGTGGTTCGAATCCACTCGCGACTACCAATTTAATAGGCGAAGGCAAAACTGCCAAAGCCTGTAGTCGGTGGTTCGACAAATTTGCCTGGAGCAAATTTGGACGCGCGCAGCGCGGCCCTGAAGGACGGCCATAGGCCGGACGGAAGGGCGGAGGGCAGGATGCCCGACGCAATCCACTCGCGACTACCATCCTTCTTGTGTCATGTGGCCTTTGGTAG
>JAASSH010000202.1 GCA_021767985.1 Gammaproteobacteria bacterium
ATAACCCTGTATCACGCGCCCGGTGGCCCCGGGGTGCGCATGGATTCGCATATCTATAACGGTTACACGGTGCCGCCTTACTACGACTCGATGATCGGCAAGTTGATCACCTATGGCAGCTCGCGCGAATCCGCGATCGCACGCATGAACGGTGCGCTATCCGAAATCGTCATCGAGGGCATCAAAACCAATATCGATTTGCAAAAGGAAATTCTCAGCGACGGTAATTTCGGCGCCGGCGGTACCGACATCCACTACCTCGAGAAAAAGCTCGGGATCGACTGACCGGCATGACCTGGTGGCAATTCAGCCTGAATTGCCAGGCATCCGAACTCGAGCACATTGAAGACCTGATGCTGGAACTGGGAGCACTCAGTATCTCCATCGGCGATGCCGGGGACGAGCCTATTTACGAACCGCTGCCCGGCACCACACCGTTGTGGCAGGAATCGGTTCTGACCGCAACCTTCGCTGCCGAGGCCGATCCCGAAACCCTGTACCAGCAGATAAGTGGCGCGTTGCCCGATCAAAAGGCAGCCAGCCTGCGGCAGCACGGCTTGCAGGATCAGGACTGGGAACAGGCTTACAAGCAGCATTTCAAACCCATCCACTGCGCGCCGGGCCTGTGGATCGTGCCGAGCTGGTCCGAGCCGCCGGACCCGGAAGCCACCGTCATCGAACTCGATCCGGGCCTGGCCTTCGGTACCGGCAGCCATCCTACTACCGCTTTATGCCTGGCGTGGCTGGCGGCGAACAAGCCCGCCGGTATCAGGGTGATCGACTACGGTTGCGGTTCGGGCATTCTCACGATCGCGGCTATCAAGCTGGGAGCGTCGCAGGTGTGCGCGGTCGATATCGATGCCCAGGCGCTCAGCGCTTGCGAAGCAAACCTCGAGGCCAACCATATCGGTGCCGACCAGGTTCTGGTTACCACGCCCGAAACCATGCCGAGCGACCCGGTCGAATTGCTGATCGCGAAGATCCTCGCCGGGCCGCTGGTCGAGCTGGCACCGCGCTTCGCCAGCCTGGTGAAACCCGGCGGTCAAATTTTGTTGTCAGGCATACTCAAATCACAGCTCGAGGATATACAATTGGCCTACCAGTCCCGCTTCCAGTTGGCAGCGGCGAGCTGTCGTGAAGACTGGGTATGTATCAGCGGCAAACGAATCTAACCGGGCGGCCATGTACAAGAGCACACATCTCGGCGAAGTAATGGAAACCACCTGCAGCCAGTGCAAGAGCCGTTATCGCCTTACCGAAAAACAGCTGCAGCAGGCTTATGGCAAGGTGCGTTGCGGGGAATGCGGCTGTGTTTTCAACGCGCTGCACGGCTTGAAAACCTACGAGGGCGAGCTGCCACCCGACTATTACGAACAGCTGGAAGATGATTTCTCCGAGGAGAAAACCTTACCAGTAAGCGACTTCGATGAATTAGCCACGCCTGACGAACCGCACGAACTCAGCCTGCACGAAGCGATGTACGGTTCCGAGCGCAGGTCCTTTTTTACGATCGGGCCGCTGGGCTGGTTTATCGGCATTCTGTTACTGGTAGCGCTCGCTATCGCGCAGGCGATTTATTATCAGCGCTACCAGCTGATCGAGGATCCGCGCTACCAGCAACAGGTGATCAACCTGTGCCAGGTGCTGCCATGCGCCGAAACCGCGTTTGCCAGCACCGAGCAACTCCGCTTGCTGGAACGAAACGTATTCACCCATCCGATCGCGAACGACGCCCTGATGGTAACCGGATCCTTTACCAACCAGGCACCGTTTGCCCAGAAACTGCCCGATATGCTGATCAGCCTGTTCGACGTCCGGGGTAAACTGATTGCCAACCGCCTGTTCAAGCCCCTGGAATACCTGCTCGAAGACAAAAACCGGGGAGTCGTCAAACCTGGTGCCGTGATCCAGTTTCGCATTGAAATTGTCGATCCCGGCACCGATGCCCTGACCTACGAATTCGAGTTTTACTAGGTCCAGGCCCACAATAAGCTAACCTAATGCCGGCATCGAATATTACTGCTATCCGCGGCCTTGTTCTCGGAGTATATTTTCGCTGCAGCGCCATACCGCTTGCGCTATAAATCAGGGATTGACCACAAGCTAAGCAATGAACCTCCAGTACCAACTCAACCGCTTCCTGCCGTTCCTGCGCTGGGGCAGAGGCATGACGCGCAGCAGCATGCGCGCCGATGCTATCGCCGGCCTTACCGGCGCCGCGATCGTGCTGCCGCAGGGCGTCGCTTTCGCGGCGATCGCCGGCATGCCGCCGGAGTACGGCCTCTATACCAGTATGGTACCGGCGCTTATCGCGGCCCTGTTCGGTTCTTCGTGGCACCTGGTTTCAGGACCGACAACCGCTGCCTCGGTCATTATGTTCGCTTCACTGAGCGGCATTGCGACGCCGGGCACCGGGGAATACGTTGCGCTCGCGATTACGCTGGCCTTCATGGTCGGGGTACTGCAGCTGATCATGGGCGTGGTGCGTCTCGGGGCGCTGGTCAATTTCATCTCGCATTCGGTCGTGGTCGGCTTTACCGCCGGCGCGGCCTGCCTGATCGCAGCCAAGCAGGCCGAGGAATTTCTCGGCATCGATATACCCGATGGCGCCCACTTACTGGGCACGCTCGAATTCCTCTGGCAGAACTTGAAGGACCTGCACCCGCTGGTAACGGTGGTAGCGCTCATTACCTTGCTGAGCGGGATCCTGGCGCAGCGTCGCCTCGGCGGCATGAGCATGATTGCAGCAATGGTCGCAGGCAGCATCGCCGCCGCGCTGTTCAACCTGATCTTTGGCGAGGAGACATCCGGTATCCACATGGTCGGCGCCCTGCCCCAGCAACTGCCGCCGCTGTCGATGCCGCAGTTTTCGCTCGACGTATTTCGCCAGCTTTCGCCACTGGCGCTGGCAATGACGCTGTTTGCGCTGACCGAGGCGGTCTCGATCGCGCGCTCTATCTCGCTCAAGTCGGGACAACCGATCGACGGCAACCAGGAGTTCATCGGACAGGGCCTGTCCAATATTCTTGGCAGTTTCTTTTCGTCCTACGTCGCAACCGGCTCCTTCAACCGCAGCGGTGCCAATTACGATGCCGGCGCGCGCACGCCGATGGCGGCGGCGCTCGCGGGGGTGTTGCTGGTCGCACTGGTGCTGCTGGTGGCGCCGTTGACATCCTATCTGCCGAAGGCGGCGGTAGCGGGACTGCTGTTCCTGGTGGCCTGGCGCCTGATCAATTTCAACCAGATACGAAAAATCCTGCGTGCCGATCAAAACGAAGCCGTGATTCTCGGGATCGTGTTTTTCGGTACCGTCTTCTTTTCGATCGAATTCGCGATTCTGGCCGGGGTCATCCTGTCGCTGATGATTTTCCTGCGCAAGACGTCGCGCCCGAGATTGTCGCCGCGAGTACCCGACTCGGAGTCGACAACCCGCAAGTTCATCTACGGCAAGTTCCGGCCCGAGTGTCCGCAGCTGAAGATACTGCGACTCGACGACTCGCTTTATTTCGGTTCGGTAGCTTATGTCGGGGAACTGTTGCGTCGTTACCGCGAGCATTATCCCGAGCAAAAGCATCTGCTGCTGTTGACCAAGGGCATCGCCCAGGTTGACGTGGCTGGCGCGGAGCTGCTGATCAAGGAGACGCGAGACAGGCGCGCGATAGGAGGCGATCTTTACATGTACCGGCTGCGGGATAGCGCCGCCAAGGTCTTCAATCGCGGCGGTTATGCCGAGGAGCTGGGCGAGGCCAATATATTCGACGGCAAGCTGGACGCGCTTTCCTCTATTTTTGGCCGGCTCGACAAGAGTATTTGTGCCACCTGCGAAAATCGCATCTTTCTCGAATGCCAGACGATCGATAAAATAGAGCCGGCTGCGGAAAAGTAAATCAAATGTCATGTGCTATCGGAACTTATCGTTTTTCGAATCGCCTGGCGCTGGCACCCATGGCCGGCGTCACCGACCGCCCGTTCCGCCAGTTATGCCGGCAGCTGGGCGCCGGGATGACGGTATCCGAAATGATTACCAGTCGCCCCGACCTGCGTGACAGCCGCAAAACTCGCCTGCGCATGAATCACGACGGTGAGCCCGGGCCGATCATCGTACAGATCGCCGGCGGGATCCCGCAAATGATGGCGGAAGCCGCCGCCTACAACGTGTCGCAGGGCGCGCAGATCATCGATATCAACATGGGCTGCCCCGCTAAAAAAGTGTGCAAGGTCGACGCCGGATCGGCCCTGCTGCGAGACACGAGGCTGGTGGAATCCATTCTGCGGGCGGTGGTCGGCGCGGTTGAGGTGCCGGTTACGTTGAAGATTCGCACTGGCTGGTCGCGCACTCAACGCAACGCTCTCGAAGTTGCCCGCATCGCCGAGGATTGCGGCATTGCGGCCCTGACTATCCATGGACGCACCCGTGAAGACCGCTTCCAGGGATCGGCCGAGTACGAAACCATTCGCAGGGTCAAGCAAACTGTTCAGCTACCGATTATCGCAAATGGCGACATCGATTCGGTGAAAAAAGCGCAAATGGTCGTGGACTTCACGGCAGCTGATGCTATTATGGTTGGCCGTATTGCGCAGCAGCGTCCGTGGATTTTCGGCCAGATCGAGCACTATCTGAACACCGGCAAGGAGCCCGTGGAACCCTCGGACCAATTAAAACAAGCGTGGCTTATCAGCCATCTAAAAAATCTGTATGCGTTCTACGGGGAACACCAGGGGGTGCGGATCGCGCGTAAGCATATTAACTGGCAACTTGGCCACAGCGATACCTATCACATCGTCAAGCCCGCATTAATGCAGGCACAAACAGCGACGCAACAGCTGCAGACGATCGAGGCTTACTTCGAAAACCGCTACCTGGAAAGCTATGACAGGGCATCATGAGGAGTGTCCACGGCACAACGTGGTTAGAGAGTGTGGCAAAAAAGAAAAACACAAGTCTTTTACAACAGTCGGTAGAACAGGCAATACGCAAGTACCTCGACGATCTCGACGGCGAGTTACCCTGCAATCTCTTCGATACCGTGATCTCGGAAATCGAACAGCCGATGCTGAAAACCGTGCTGCGCCATTGCGATAACAACCAGTCCAAGACCGCATCCTGCCTCGGGATCAATCGCGGCACCCTGCGCAAGAAACTTAAGCAATACCATATCGAA
>JAASSH010000203.1 GCA_021767985.1 Gammaproteobacteria bacterium
CTTGGTGTCATAATCCATCGTGCTCAACACCACGCCAACGCTCAAACCAAGAAAATTGTATATCTGGCCCATCCATTCGGCGTCACGTTCGGCCAGATAATCGTTGACGGTGACGATATGCACGCCCTTGCCGCTGATCGCATTAAGATAGGCCGGCAGGGTAGCCACCAGAGTCTTGCCTTCACCGGTGCGCATCTCGGTGATCTGATTATTATGCAGGATCATGCCGCCGATAAGCTGAACATCGTAGTGACGCAGGCCCAGTGCGCGCACCGAGGCTTCACGGCACACGGCAAAGGCTTCGTCGAGTAATTGCTCGAGCGTCTCGCCAGCGGCAAAGCGTTCCCTGAACTCTTCGGTTTTCTGGGTTAATTGCGCATCTTCGAGCGCCTGTAATTCCGGCTCCAGCTGGTTAATGCGGGAAACACGCTGCTTGAGCTTCTTGATGATTCGGTCATTACGAGTGCCGAACACGGTTTTTATGGCTTTGGACAACATCGTACGACTGCTATAACAGGACTGCTATCAGAGATGGAGTTTACTTGAAAGGTTTCAAGCGGGCGGCTGAAATAAACGACGCCTCGATCAATTCGTAGCGCGGATAAATCGCACCGGATTCATCTCGCGTCCGTTCTTCAGCACTTCAAAGTGCACGTGGGGACCCGTAGAACGACCAGATGAACCAATTTCAGCAATTTGAAAACCTTTCTCGACTGTATCGCCCACTGATACCAGCAAGCGTGAATTATGCGCATAGCGTGTTGTGTAACCGTTACCGTGCGCAATGTCGATAACGTTGCCGTAACCATAACGCTTGCCGGCGTAAGTGACCACACCCTTGGCAACCGCAATAACCTGACCACCCAGTTTCCCGGCAAAGTCGATGCCTTTATGCATTTCTCGCCGCCCTGAAAGGGGGTGAGTACGCATGCCGTAATAGGACGAAATCCAGCCCTTGGTGATTGGACGGCCACTGGGCTGGATTTCCTTCTGCAGGTTTTCGTCCAGCACCAGGTTCTCCAGCACCACGAGCTGATTTTCCCGGTTTTCGAGTTCGAAGCTCAACTGCTCGATTGCCTGCGATAACTCGTCGGGTTCCAGTCCCATGTTGGTGACCGTTTCGGGACCACCCAGTGCGGGGGTCAGATTAAAATCGAACTCGGCCTTGTCGATACTGGCCATGCGCACCAGTTTGCGTCCCAGGGCGTCGAGTCGCATCACGTGCGCCTGCAGCAGACCGATACGCGACGACAAAGCGTCGATGTTGGCATCGGCCTCTTCGCGGATATGCTTGAGTTGTACCTGCTGACGGTGAACGTCTGCCTGCCACTCGTCGATCAGGGCCTGGTTGTCCTGGCTTGGATTCATACTGTAACCAACGTAAACGGAGCCCGCTACCAGCAGACCCAGCATTCCCATCATTACCAGCAAATGCAGCGGCTTTTTAAGATTCAGTCCGCAGATTTGGCCTCGATTTGATGACAGAAACAGTATATTCACGGATCACCTATATCGCTGCTTCCACAGGTTGCGCATAGGATATCGGCGCGGTCGAGGCGTCCTCGAATGTCACCTCTTCCCAGGCATCGGTATCGGCCAGCAAGGCCAGCAACAGTCGATTGTTGAGTGCGTGTCCCGACTTGTAGCCGGAAAAGGCGCCGATGAGACTGTGACCGAGCAGATATAAATCTCCGATCGAATCCAGGATCTTGTGCTTGACGAACTCGTTGTCGTAACGCAAACCGTCCTCGTTCAATACCCGGTAATCGTCGAGCACTATGGCATTGTCCTGGCTGCCACCGAGCGCAAGATTATTGGCTCGCAGATATTCGATATCCTTTTGAAAACCGAAGGTACGGGCACGGCTGACTTCCTTGACAAAAGAAGTGGTGGAAAAATTGATGTGACAGGTTTGCTTTTGCCTGGTGAACAGGGGGTGATCGAAATCGATCTCGAAACTGACCTTGAAACCGTTAAAAGGCTGGAACTCAACCCACTTGTCGCCTTCTTCGACACGCACCGTCTTTTTGATTTTAATGAATTTCTTGGCCTGGTTCTGCTCGACGATTCCAGCGGACTGGATCAGGAAGACAAAAGGCCCTGAGCTACCATCCATAATCGGAACTTCTTCGGCACTCAGATCGATATAGGCGTTATCGATTCCGAGGCCCGCGATTGCTGACAGCAGGTGTTCGACCGTCGAAATACGGACACCGTCTTCCACCAGCGTGGTCGACAAGTTGGTATCACCGACTTTTTCGGGACGGGCCAGGATTTCGACCGGTTCGTCCAGGTCGATGCGGCGAAAACGGATACCCGAATCGATCGGTGCCGGCCGCAGTGTTAAATACACTTTTTTCCCTGTATGCAAACCCACACCCATGGCGCGAATGACATTTTTCAACGTGCGCTGTTTAATCAAGACCGCTTCCCAAAAAACATGAATAAATTCAGAAAGTTAGCGCTGATCGCTCTTATACCGCTAACCGACCAGCAATGATGGCTGATTTCCGCCAGAAAATCAATCCAATTCAATAGAATGCTCTAATAAATGCCTGAAATCTCAGAAACTTTCTATACCCTTGAAACTAGCACAAATTGGCAAAATTGCATCAAACTGGACCATGATTTTGCCTGATTTTCGACTTTTGCAGCTCAAGAATATAAGAGTGTAGTAGATTTTCGGCCTCTTCGTGAATATCCCTGAAGCAACATCTGCAGAGATCCTTCTGTTTCGCCACCACTTCGAGGACTACCGGGAAAACCTTGCCTTCGTCCGGTAACCGAATCCTTGCGGCATAGCGGCTGCCGACCTCGAACCTGTCGGCGCGAAACGCGACGCCGGTGCCGCTGATATTGAGCGCGTTGAAGTCCTCGTCCTTGATCGAAATAATCACGGGACGATCGCTGTCTGGCGCGATTCGATAGGCCGCCCGGTTATCGCTGTGACGCGAATCGAGAGCGACCTCAATTGTCTTTTTCTTTTTCCAGAACAAATTCAACTCTCCGATTTCTTGCCCTGTTATCGGTACTGTTGTTTTCGACCAACGGCAGGTAGTCCGCATAACCGGTGGCAGTCATGCGCTCGGGGTCGATGCCCTGCTCGATAAAAAATCGTAACACCGTGGTCGCGCGCACCGCCGATAGCTCCCAGTTGGATGGATATCGGGCGGTTTGAATACTCTGATCGTCGGTATGTCCGCGAATCGCAATTCGGTAGTCGGCATAATCGCGGAACATTTGTCCGAGATTGGCAAATATATAGCGGGCACGGTCCTTGAGCTCGGCCTGGCCCGACGCAAACAGATAGCGGCCGTCGATCTGCAAATTGATCTGGTCGCCGTCATAGGTCAGCGCTACGCTATCGGCGATATCTGAATATTCGATCATACTTTCCATTTCCGAGACCAGGGCCGGTTTTACGGTGTCTATCGGAACCGTACCCGGGTTCATGCCCAGCATATCTTCGACTGCCTTCAACGGCTCCGGGTTTCTGCCCTTACGTGTGGCGAAATCGATAATACTGATCTGGCTGCCATCGCCGTCGATCACCTGCACTGACTCGATCAGCTCCTTGTAGGCCTCGTCTTCAAAATCTGCAAGCGTGTAAAGCAGAATGAAAAACACCAGAATCAGCGTCATCATGTCGGCAAAAGTTACCACCCAGGCACTGCCGCCCTCTTCGTCCTCGAACATATTGCTCAGCGAACTGGCCGACATTAGCTGCGCTCCCTTAGCTTCTGCATCGGCTTGCGCTGCCTGGCCGGTACGAAGGAAGACAATTTCTCGTATACCGAGAGCGGGTTATTGTCCTGCAGGATACTGACCGCCCCCTGAAAGATTATTTCGAAGGTCATTACTTCGGCCAGGGTCCTGGATCGCAGTTTGCCGGCGATAGGCAGGAATATCGCGGTCGATAACAGGGTGCCGTAAAAAGTGGTCAGCAACGCTATGGCCATCGCCGGACCGAGGTTATCCGGACTGGCCAGCAGCGACAGCATCTGGATCAAACCGATCAGCGTGCCGAGCATACCGAAGGACGGCGCGTACAGCGCCATCTTGCGGAACACATCCTGCACGATGTAATGGCGCATTTGCATCGATTCGATTTCGGTGCGCATCGCGCTGCGCAGCGTTTCCTCGTCGGCCGCGTCGGCGATCAGCGTGCACACGCGTTTCAGGAAAGGCGAGTTGGTTTTAACATCCATCAAACTGAGCAATCCCTTGCGGCGGCTGATAGTGCCGAGCTTGATCATGGTATTGATCAATTCCTGCGAATCCTGCTTGGGCGAGGAAAACACGAAATAGGCGCTTCTGAAGGCGGTCCAGACGTCCCTGAACTGGAACGTCAACAGGGTTGCCGCCATGGTGCCACCCAGAACGATCATGATTCCCGGCACGTTCATGAAATGGTGTACATCGCCGCCGAGAATAATCGCGGAAACGATAAGTCCAATACCGGAAATGATGCCGATTAACGAGGCAAGATCCATAGTGCTCCCAAATGCGTCGAAACAGAACTGGTGACGCCCTATAGATCGGCAGCAAAGCGGGAATCTTTAAACCTCGCGATCATTTTTCGGTAGCATTTTGGCAACGCGAGCGGTATCGGGAATGTCAGGCGTCGAAGCGTTGATCTAAGTGGGTTTAAACAGGATCAACCAGGCTGTCGTGGAACGCGGCTCAGGCTTGCGGGGATCTGGCTGTAATCGTTGGCCAGGTACTGGATCCGCGGTCTCGACGGACTCAGCAGCGGATGAAATGTTCGCGGTAGTATTTCATTTCATCGATCGATTCGAGAATATCGTCCAGCGCCAGGTGCGCGCCCTTCTTGACGAATCCTGAGGCCAGCTCGGGTTTCCACAATCGTGCCAGTTCCTTGAGTGTACTCACGTCAAGGTTGCGATAATGAAAGAACGCTTCCAGCTCGGGCATTAACCGGGCCATGAAACGACGGTCCTGACAGATACTGTTGCCACACATCGGCGATTTACCGGGGGGCACATAGCGACGCAGAAAGGCAAGGGTTTCGCGCTCGGCATCCGCGGTGCTGCTGTCGCTCTGCCTGACTCTCTCGGTAAGTCCCGAGTTGCCGTGGTGACGAGTGTTCCACTCATCCATCGCATTCATGATCGATGCCGGATGATGGATGGCGATGACC
>JAASSH010000204.1 GCA_021767985.1 Gammaproteobacteria bacterium
AGAATGGCACCGGGGTTGCGGTAGCGACGCTCGCGGGCTTCGATCAACTGGTCGGCGTCATCGGTGGTTCGGTGTCGCTGTCCGGCGGCCACGGCACCGCGATCGCATGGACCCCGATTTTCCGGGACGATCACGGGATTGCGCTGGCTGGTGAGGTCGGCATCGCCTGCGCCACCTTTGGCCTGATCCTCGGCGGCCTGCTCGGCGGGCCGCTGGCGCACTTCCTGGTACAGCGGCATAATCTCGAAGCCGATAGCGACGCGGTGCAAACCGTCGGCATCGAACACCAACACGAAATGATCCCGATCGATTACGAGCGAATGCTGCGCATGATCTTCGTTCTTTTCGTGACTATCGGTATCGGCATCCATATCGATCTCGGCCTCAAGCAAATCGGCGTGCAGCTGCCGACCTTCGTCTCCTGCCTGTTCGCCGGCATCCTGGTGACCAACCTCCTGCCGTTGATGCTTCCGAACACCAAATTGCCCAAACCCGAGCAATCACGCAGCCTCGCCCTGGTGTCCGATCTGTGTCTTGGCCTGTTCCTCGCCATCTCGCTGATGAGCCAGCAATTGTGGGACCTGGCAGACCTGGGTTTCGCGATCCTGCTGATGCTAATCGCACAGGTCGTCATGGTTCTGCTATGGGCCGGCATTGTCGTGTTCCGCGCGATGGGTGCGACCTACGACGCCGCGGTCATGTCGTCGGGTTATGTCGGGCTCGCCCTCGGCGCGACGCCGACCGCGATCGCCAACATGACCGCGGTAACCAAGCTCTATGGTCCTTCGCCCCGCGCGTTTATTATCGTGCCGCTGATCGGCGCGTTTTTCATCGACCTGGCGAACGCGATCATCATCCAGCTCTATGTCGGCTGGTTCGCCTGAACCGGCGGCCGTATGTTTTTGCGAGATAAAGCCATTCCAGGAGAACGAGGCAAAAATAATCCAGTGACAAGATCGAGCAGGCAAATGGATACGGGATATTTTTCGACCATATTCTTAATCCTGATTGCGCTGACGCTGAGTCCCGCTGCCAACGCGGCCGAAGCGGACAGCGTTAACGAAGGCGAGGAAAGCGATTCGCTGGTCAAGGAGCGCATCGAGCGCGAGCGCGCGGTGCAGGACAACCGCTCGGTACTACTCGCGCACAAGCGTAACTACGTGCTGCCGCTGGCCTACTCCAACGATCCCAACGACGAAGTCTTCGAGCCGGACGACAGCGATTTCGGTATCAACCTCGATCACCTGGAAGTCGTGTTTCAGCTCAGCATCAAGGCACCGATGGCCGAAGGCCTGTTCACCGCCGAGGACGCGCTGTTTCTCGGCTTTACCGTGCGCTCGTTCTGGCAGGCCTACAACAGCGATATATCGGCGCCGTTTCGCGAAACCAACTACGAGCCCGAAGTGTTCTGGGTCACCCCGGTGCCGTGGAACGTGTTCGGCGGCGACGCATCGTTTGTCGGGCTCGGGCTGTCGCACCAGTCCAACGGCCGCAGCCAGCTGTTTTCACGCAGCTGGAACCGGATTTACGCGACGCTCGGCTGGGAGCGATGGCGCTGGGTGTTCGCCTTCAAGGTCTGGTACCGCATCCCGGAAGACGACAAGGACGACCCGCTCGATCCCGATGGTGACGATAATCCCGACATCGAGGATTACATGGGTAATTTCGAGTTCAATGTCGTGTTTCGAAAAAACGATCAGGAGTTCGGCACGATGATTCGCAACAACCTCGACACCGACGAGAACCGGGGCGCGGTTCAGTTCGACTGGACGTTTCCGCTGCACCGGCGCTTTCGCGGTTACGTGCAGGTATTCAACGGCTACGGCGAAAGCCTGATCGACTACGACGCCAATATTACCCGTGTCGGTATCGGCATCCTGCTATCGGATCTGTTGTAGGCACGGGTTTTACCGTACTATTACGACAATCGGAACCATAACAATCAGGCAAAATAACTCCGGTACGACAAAATGAGGATAAATCGATACTCGGCTAATGCCAGAAGCCGCGGCACGCCATACGGACTTTACCTGCTGCTCACTGGATTAGTGTTGCTGATGGGTAACGCCCCGGCCACTGCCCAAATGGCGCCCGCGCCCGCCGCCGATTCGGCTGTGATCGAGGTGCCGGATAACCTGACCCAGGCAGAGGTCCGTGACCTCGTCGCGCGCCTGTCGGATGACCAGGTACGCGACCTGATTATTCGCGAACTCGATAAAAGCGCGCGCGCCGCGGACCAGGCCACCGATGCCGCCGTCTATTTCGAACAGTTGAACCTGGGAGTCAAAGCAGCCGGGAGCACGCTCAGACGTATGTTCGATTCGCGCCAGCAGCTGCATCAGTTGCCGTCCATGATCTGGTCGAAGATCACCGAAAACGGCAGCATCAGCGGCGGCTACCTGTTGTTCCAGTTAATCGGCTTAATAGTGGCTGGCTTTGCCGTCGAGTGGCTCGCGCGACGACTGCTGGAGCGAACCGCGTCCAAACCGGTCGAAATCCTGCCGCTGGACAAACGTTTCGATCTCGCCTGTTACGGGGCGGCGATGGGGCTGATCGAGCTCGGCGCCTTCGCCGTCGGCGCGATCCTGTTCATCGAGATAACGGGGCAAGATACAGAGGCCGCAGTCATGCTCTGGTACCAGGTCATCTGGTGCCTGCTGCTAATCAAGCTGGTATTGCTCGGCGTAAGGCAGGTGGCCGCACCGGCGCGCGCCGAGACCCGCCTGGTCTCGATTAGCGACAACATCGCGCGGCAAATCTGGGGCTGGACCCTGGTGCTCGCGTCGGCGTTGATCCTGCCCGGGCCGATCATCGAGGTATCGAGAGATTTTGGGGCCAGCGAAGAAACCGTGCTGCTCGTCGGCGTAATGGCCCACTCGATTTTCATGTTACTGCTGATCGTGCTCATCGTTCGACTGCGTGATTACGGCGCGCGCCTGATTGGCAGCGATGACAGTGGCTTTCTTCGTCAGAACCTGGCGCGCATCTGGTGGATACTGAGCATCGGTTACGTGCTGATGATCTGGTTGATGGCGATCGGCAAGCGCGCCGCAACCGGGGAATCGTCGCTGGTGCCGGGTCTCGGCAGCCTGCTGCTGTTCGTCGCGATTCCTTATCTCGACATGGGGCTGAAGTGGCTGATCACGTGGTACTTCGAGAAACCCGAGGAAGAAATCGCAGCCGATGCCGATATGGCCGTCACTGAGGGCGAAGCCGCCACCGGAGAAGTTGGAGCCAGCCAGGCGACCGCCGCGATTACAGAAGTCCAGCCCGCAAGCGAAGCTGCGAGTGAACTCGAGGAACCGTCCGATTTCGAGTCGGGCTATCACGCCACCGCGCTGCGCTATGCCCGGGTATTGATGGTGCTCGCGCTGCTCGGGATTTTCGTTCGCCTGTGGAATATCGATCTCGAGGCGATCACGAGTCAGATTGTCAGCGAGCGTTTCGCCAGCGCGCTGTTCGATATCGGCATCACGGTCCTGCTGGCCTGGGCGCTGTGGGGCGTGATCCGGATTTCGATCGAGCGCAAGCTCGAGGATGAAAAGGGTCCCGAGGGCGACAGCGACGAAGCCGAGGCCGGCGGTCTCGGCGGCACGCGCACCGAAACCATACTGCCGCTGATCCGCGCCTTCATCAAGATCACGCTGATGGTCATGACCGTGCTGATCTGCCTGTCGTCGCTCGGCGTCAATATCGGCCCGCTGATCGCCGGCGCCGGCGTCGTCGGTCTCGCCATCGGCTTCGGTGCGCAAACCCTGGTGCGTGATATCGTCTCCGGCTTTTTCTACCTGCTGGACGACGCGTTTCGTATCGGCGAGTACGTCGTCATCGATCAGATTCGCGGCACCGTGGAGAAGATTTCGATCCGCTCGTTTCAGCTGCGCCACCATAACGGCCCGGTGCACACGATCCCCTATGGCGAGATCAGAAGCCTGACCAACTGGAGCCGCGACTGGGCGATCATGAAATTCGAGCTGCGCATTCCTTACGAAACCGATATCGAAAAGGTGCGCAAGCTGATCAAGCGCATCGGCCAGGAAATGATGGAAGATCCGGTCTACGGGCCGTTGATGCTGCAACCGGTCAAATCACAGGGCGTCAACCGCATGGACGACTCGGCGTTGATCATCCGCTGCAAGTTCACCGCGATCCCGGGGCAGCAATACCTGATCCGGCGCGAGGCTTTTACCCGCATCCAGCGCGAATTCGAAAAGGAAGGCATCCAGTTCGCGCCGCGGCGGGTGCTGGTCGAGGCCACCACGCCGCAGGAGGCAGTCAAGGCCGCGGCCGGCGCGCTCGACCAGGAAGCTCCGGCAGGCGAAGGCCCACCCAAATCAGATCAAATGTAACCGAGTCACTAGCAGGTAAACACCCATGGCAATCTTCGATAAATCGGCCATCGACGATAGAATCGTCGCCAGTTCGATCCTCTCTTACGTGCAGTTCGGCGCTATCGTGTTGCTGTTGTGGTGGTGCCTGAACATCATCGCGCCGTTTCTGAACCTGGTCGTCTGGGGCATTATTATCTCGGTCGCGGCTTACCCGGGTCATCTCGCGCTAACCGCCAAACTCGGTGGGCGCTCCAGGCTGTCGAGCGTCATCATGACGCTCGCGGGCATCGCCATAGTCGTGATCCCGGCCTGGATCCTGGCCGAATCGACGATCGGCGGGCTGCAGGAGCTGGCGGCGGATTTCGAGGACGGCACGGTCAGCGTGCCGCCACCCGCCGAGGGCGTCGCCGAGTGGCCGGTTATCGGTGAAAATCTGTACGCTACCTGGAGCCTCGCGGCATCCAATCTCGAAGCTGCGGTGAACAAGTTCCAGCCGCAAATCAAGGAGCTGGGACAAGCGCTGCTGGGGCGCGCAGCCGCCGGCATCGGCGGTGTTTTGCAAATGGTACTATCGATGATTATTGCAGGCGCGCTGCTGGGGCAGGCAGCGTCCGGCCATCGAGTCACCACGCTGTTCTTTACCCGACTGATGGGCGAGACCCGCGGCCCCGCGATGACCGATCTTTCGATCTCCATCATTCGCAGCGTGGTCAAGGGCGTGCTTGGTATCGCGCTGATCCAGACGGTGCTTGCCGTTATCGGCCTGCTGGTCATGGGCGTACCGGGCGCCGGACTGATCGGATTCCT
>JAASSH010000205.1 GCA_021767985.1 Gammaproteobacteria bacterium
CAGTTGACCACATTGCCCACCGATGGTGCGCGAGGCGAGCTCGAGCAGCACGGGTCCCGATGCCGACAGGCGTGCTTCGGCGTGCACCGGGCCCTGTTCGAGGCCATAGGCGAGGCAGCATCTGGCAACTTCGGTAACCAGTTGCTGTTGCTGTTCCGGATTCAGTCGCGTCGGCGTCAGGTAGTAGGTCTCCTCGAAGAAGGGGCCGGTTAGTGGTTCGGGTTTGTCGAAGATCGTCAGCAACCTGAATTCACCGTTGACCATGAATCCCTCGATCGCGTACTCCTGCCCGTCGATATAGGTTTCAGCCAGCAGATGTCCGCGGCTAAAGCCGGTAACGCCGGTCGATTCGAGGATGGCGTCGATGCGCTGGCAGGCAACGATGAACTCGTCGGCGTTATCGGCGCGAATGACGCCACGGCTCGCGGCAAGCCCCAGCGGTTTGATCACCACCGGATAGGGCAGGGTCAGCTGCGACGCGTCGAGACCTGAGAGAGCCAGTCGCTGGAACATCGGGGTATTGCAGCCGGCCTGTGCCAGCGCCTCGCGCCCCAGATCCTTGCGTTGGGTCAGCAGCGCGGCGTCGGGCTTGTTATGCGGCAGCTTCAGCCGGTCCGCCAGGCGACTGCAAAGCGCCACGCAACTGTCATCGGTGGCAAGGACGCAGGCAACGTCTTTGCCTGCCAGCGTGGCAAGAATGGTCTCCAGCGCGTGCTCAGCGTGGCCGAAGTCGACCGTAATGCCGTTGGCCACCTCGGGTACCAGCGAGTGTTCGCTGTTGGATACCACCAGGATAGGCATACCCAGTGCTTGTGCGGCCGCAGTATAGGCGGCGATGCGATAACTGCCCGAAGGCGCAACCAAAACGACGAAGCCCGGCACCAGGCCAGGCTTCGCGTCATTTTGTTTGCGGTTCTTGATCAGTAATGGCGTGGGTTATCTAACGTGATGATGCTCAGCGGCCACCCGCAGCGCCGCAGCCGCCGCAGACCCCGGAGCCCCCGGTTTCGGCAAACACGTTGTTGAACACGAAACGCTCACGGCCGACTTCCTGGATATAATCGATTTGTGCGCCTTTGAGGTAATTCAGTGCGACCACGTCGACCAGGATTTTGAAGCCGTCGAACTGCAGGATGGTATCGAAGTCACTTTTCTCGTCGGTGAAGGTCATACCGTATGACAAACCGCCGCAACCGCCGCCGCTGATGTAGATGCGGATTGCGGATACGTCTTCGTCAGTCTGGGAAATGATTTCGTTCAACTTGTCCTGGGCCGACTGGGTTACTTCCAGTTCGTTCGAAGTCAGGTTGCGCTCGAACAGCGCCGATGCGTCGCCGGGTACCGGCGTTTTAGCCTGCTTCGGGGGGGTGTAAATACCTACGTTGTCCATGAATCATTACCTGTGTTGCAAGATGCTGCGATTATACACTCGAATCAACGAATTCGACACAATTCCGCGATTTCATCGTCGACCCTGCGCAATTAGGCGGTAAATGGGGAGAAATCTGCATATTACAAGCCGCGTATGGCGGGTTAAGCGGTTAATTTGTCGAGTTTTTAGTGATACTTACAGGAGATTTTCGTATCATCCCCTTCTTTTTCTCCGAGGTTAACTCAATGTTCTCCAAATCAATGAATATCGCTGACTTCGACCCGGATCTCTGGGCCGCGATGCAGCACGAGGAAGCGCGCCAGGAAGACCATATCGAACTGATCGCCTCCGAAAACTATACCAGCCCGCGCGTGATGCAGGCCCAGGGTTCGGTGCTCACCAATAAATACGCGGAAGGCTACCCGGCCAAGCGCTATTACGGTGGTTGCGAGTATGTCGACGTGGCGGAAGCGCTGGCGCTCGAGCGCGTGAAAAAGCTGTTTAACGCCGACTATGCCAACGTGCAGCCGCACTCGGGTTCGCAGGCGAACGCGGCGGTATTTTTCGCACTGTTGAACGCTGGCGACACAATTCTCGGCATGAGCCTGGCGGACGGTGGCCACCTGACACACGGCGCCAAGGTCAATTTTTCCGGCAAGCTGTTCAACGCCATCCAGTACGGATTGAACAATGAAACCGGCGAGGTCGATTACGATCAGGTCGAGGCGCTCGCCAAAGAGCACAAGCCAAAAATGATCATTGCCGGTTTCTCGGCTTACTCGCGGATTATGGACTGGCAGCGTTTCCGCGATATCGCGGACTCGGTCGGTGCCTACCTGTTCGTCGATATGGCACACGTCGCCGGCCTTGTCGCCGCGGGCGTTTACCCGAGCCCGGTCGGTATTGCCGACGTATGCACCAGTACCACGCACAAGACCCTGCGTGGGCCGCGTGGCGGCATCATCCTGGCGAAAGCCAACGAGGAAATCGAAAAGAAACTCAACTCGATGGTATTTCCGGGAACCCAGGGAGGGCCGTTGATGCACGTGATCGCCGCCAAGGCGGTAGCCTTCAAGGAAGCCATGAGCGAAGACTTCGTGGAGTACCAGAAACAGGTACTGGTCAACGCCAACGCGATGGCCGAAGAATTCATCAAGCGCGGTTTCGACGTGGTGTCCGGCGGCACCGATAATCACTTGTTCCTGCTATCCCTGATCAGCAAGGGCATCACCGGTAAAGATGCCGATGCTGCCATGAGCAAGGCGCATATCACGGTCAACAAGAACTCGGTACCCAATGATCCGCAGTCGCCCTTCGTGACCTCGGGCCTGCGCATCGGCTCGCCGGCGATTACCACGCGTGGTTTCAACGAGCAGGATTCGCGTGATCTTGCCAACTGGATGAGCGATATCCTCGATAACATGGGTGACGAAGACCTGATCGCCACGGTGCGTTCGAAGGTTAGCGAGATCTGTGCGCGATTGCCGGTATACCGCAACTAAGACCAGCGCATTATGAAATGTCCTTTCTGCGGCACGCCTGACACCCGAGTGGTCGATTCGCGCCTGGCGTCGGATTCGACCCAGGTTCGTCGCAGAAGGGAATGCGTTTCCTGCGAAACACGTTTCACGACCTACGAAGCGCCGTTGCTGAACATGCCGATGGTGATCAAGAACGACGGCAGCCGCGATACCTTCGACGAAATGCGATTACGCAGCGGCATGATGCGCGCTTTGGAAAAGCGCCCGGTGTCGGCGGAGCAAATCGAGGATGCGATTCATCACATCAAGCGTCAGCTGGTGGGACTCGATACGCGCGAGGTTTCGTCGCGCGAAGTCGGCGCCATGGTGATGCACGAGCTGCAGCGCCTCGACCAGGTCGCCTATATCCGTTTTGCCTCGGTGTACCTGAGTTTCGAGGATATCCAGGCCTTCGAGGAAGCCATTCAGACGCTCGCATCCGAACCGACCCCGGAAGAACACCGCAGACAGGTCCCGCTGATCGATGAGGACAGCTAGTGTCGTTAGCAAATCATCATCGATGGATGGCCGAGGCGCTGCGCCAGGCGCGCAAGGGATTTTACAGCGCGCACCCTAATCCGCGCGTGGGCTGCGTGATCGTCAGGGATGACTCGATGCTGGGTGCCGGCTGGCATGAATTCACCGGTGGTCCACATGCCGAAGTCAACGCGATTGCGGCCGCAGGGGATACTGCGGGAACCGATTTTTACGTCACTCTCGAACCCTGTTCCCACTACGGTCGCACGCCACCCTGCGTCGATGCCGTTATTGCCGCCGAGCCGGCGCGCGTGATCGTGGCGATGCAGGATCCGAATCCGGAAATCAGTGGCCGCGGAATAGAGCGACTGCGCGACAGCGGTATCGAGGTTATCGTCGGTGTGCTGCAAGCAGAGGCGCGCGATCTCAATCCCGGTTTCATCAAGCGGATGGAGCGGCGGCTGCCGTTCGTCAGTATCAAGATGGCGCTGTCGCTCGACGGGCGCAGCGCGTTGGCCAATGGCGTCAGCAAGTGGATCACGGGCGAGCCGGCACGGCGCGACGTGCAGTTTCTGCGCGCTCGCTGCTCCGCGATTCTGAGTAGCGCGCAGACGGTGCTGGCCGATAATCCGTCACTGAATCTGCGCCTGTCGAATCGGGACCTGGGACAGGCTCGCGAACTGCGGCATCCGGTAAGGGTGCTGGTGGACTCGAAGCTGCGCCTGAGTGGTGACGAAGAACTCTTTTCCACCCAGGGTGAAATCTGGATTTATACCTGCAGCACAGACGCGGTCTCGAAGGCCGGCCTGATCGACCGCGGTGCCCGGGTGATCGAGATGGAGGCCGATGATAAGGGACGCGTGCCGCTGCCCGCAATGCTTCAGGACATGGCACAACGCGGCATCAACGAAGTACATACCGAATGCGGCGCTGGTCTTGCGGGTGCCCTGATCGAACGGCAACTCGCGGATCAAATCGTGCTGTACCAGGCACCGTTTTTACTGGGTGACAAGGCGCGCGGGGGGTTTGAGCTGGGCGAACTGACAGCCATGGAGCAGCGCGTAACTTGTCGCATTTACGATACTCGTCAACTTGGCAAGGACCTAAGGTTGACCATGAATCTCAACCAGGATTAATCGTGTCGACCATTGTTGCCGTAGTGAAACATAATCGCGCCTGTATCGCCGCCGACAGCCTGACCAGTTTCGGGGATACGCGGCAGCCGGCGGAGTTTGTCAGCGATTACGAAAAAATAATTACTTTCGCCGACGATAACTATATTGGTATCGTGGGCAGCGCGGCGCATCACCTGGTGATGCAGAATCTGCTGCGGAAACACGCCGATAAAGTTGATTTTTCCGATCGATTTCATATTTTCGAATCGATGCGCCAACTACATCCGGTTCTCAAGGAAGAGTATTTTCTCAACAGCAAGGACGAGGACGACGATTCCTACGAATCTTCGAGGGTCGACGCGCTGATCATGAATTGCGGCGGTATTTTTGGGCTTTACTCGTTGCGCGAGGTCGATCAGTACACCCGCTTCTGGGCGGTGGGCTCGGGCGCCGAGTTCGCGCTTGGTGCGATGCAGGTGGCTTACGATTTACTCGACGATGCGGATGCGATCGCGCGCGCCGGTATCGAGGCCGGGGCCTGCTTTGACAATGGCAGCGCGTTGCCGATGACCAGTTACAGTTTGGAATTAACTTAATGTTTACCGGAATTATTCAGGCGCTGGGTAGCGTCGAAAAGAGTGAAGAACGGG